>JALQXY010000115.1 GCA_023262945.1 Rickettsiales bacterium
TTTGGGTTTGGGAGAGAACTGAGTTGTCTTGCTTTGAAACTGACTGCCAAAGGGGACAGTCTTGAAGAGGCAATTGAGATTCTGACATCTGAAGAGGGGGCAGACATGCAAACTCTTTACGAGAAAGTGAGGATGAAAGAAGATAAAATCAGATTGTTTAGTTTTTATATGTTTTTTAGGTGGAAAATGGTATAATACCTTGAAATGATGTCATAAATCAACTTTTATTAATAAAATTGGGTTAAATTTACAACTTAATCATTAGATTTTCTATCATCGTTTTTGTCATTTTTGCAAGATCATATTTGGCTTGCCATTTCCACTGATTTTTTGACGCACTATCATCAATCGATCTTGGCCATGAATTAGCAATTTCTTGTCTGAAATCTGGATTATATTCGATGGTAAAATCTGGTATATGTTTTTTTATTTCCGCTGCAAGCTCTTCGCAAGAAAAGCTAATGCCAGCAAAATTAAAATTGGCATGATTTTGAAGTTTAGAGAAATCTGCTTGAGATAGTTCGATAGTGCCACGAATGGCATCATCTATATACATCATCGGTAATATTGTTTTGGCATCTAAGAAGCAGTTGTAATGTTTATTCTTGATGGCCTCATAAAAAATTTCTACTGCATAATCAGTTGTTCCGCCACCTGGTAAAGTTTTGTGACTTATTAAGCCGGGATATCTTAAACCTCTTACATCTAGGTTGAATTTTTGTACATAATAATCACATAATAACTCACCAGCAACTTTGGTTAAGCCATACATTGTTTTGGGTAATAATATTGATTGTTGAGGTGTATTATCCTTTGGTGTTTCTGGTCCAAAAACGGCTATAGAGCTTGGACATATAACTTGTTTTAGGTTTTCTAGACGAGCTACTTCTAAAATATTATGCAATCCTGTCATATTAACATTCCAGCACAGATTGTGGTTTTTTTCGCCATTTGCTGAAAGAATTGCCGCTAAATGATAAATGATTTTAATGTCATATTTTTTGACAATATTGCTTATGGCTTTTATATCTAAAACATTAAGATTTTCATATGGTGCAAACTCAATTTGATCATTATTAATAATATCTGAAGCTATTACATTATTATCGCCATAAATATTTTTTAAAGCTAATGTAAGTTCTGAACCAATTTGCCCTAAAGCTCCTGTAACAAGGATTTTCATAAATAGTTATAAATAGTTATTATTTTGCAGTGTTTTATCAATATCAATTCCCATCTAAAAATAAACAATATGACAAAATATTTTTTGAGATAAAAATTGTAAAAAATGCTTTTTAAGTGGGAATTGGTATAATATATCAATCCTTGATAAAAATAGCAGAAATTTTTTCTACAGCATTTGTTTTTTTATCAATTAAGTCAAGATCTATTAACAATCTATCTTCGGTTATTTTTTCTAAGAATTTAGGCGATAATTTTACATAGATTTTAAAAGTAGCAACTTCTCTAGATAATATTTCTAAATTGCTAACATCATAATTTTGTACTTTGATATCTGCTTGCAAAATATCAGCAATTTGTAATTTAAAATACTTGTTCTGGTTGCTTTTATTAACGATTCTTAAAGTATAGCCATTGCGAATTGATCCATCTGACATTGTAACAAAAAGCGGGTTGCGGTCGGCTATTATATTTATTTCAAGAGGTGTTTTAAAAATTAAAGCTTTAAGCATTAAGATAGATGCAATGGTTATAATGGTTGAATAAAAAATAGTGCGCGGTTTTAAAATTTTAAATTTATTTTTAGCTATTGGATTTTCAAGATGGGCTAGAGTGTCGTAGCGAATTAATCCTTTCTCTAAATTAAATTTTTCCATCACTGAGTTACAAGCATCGATGCATAAACCACAGGCTATACATTCCATTTGTAAGCCATTTCTAATATCAATGCCAACTGGACAAACTACAACGCATTGCTTACAATCTATACAATGACCTCTATTGCTAAAATCATTATCTTTGGGTGCTTTTTGCCTTGGCTCTCCTCTTTTATTATCGTAAGAAATAATTAAAGTATTTTTATCAAACATTGCCGATTGAAAGCGAGAATAAGGGCACATAAAAGTGCAAACATGCTCTCTGGCAAAGCCAGCCATAAGATATGTCATAAATGCAATGCCGCAAATCCAGCCTAGTTTAGCTAAACTAACATTGAGCTGTGCAATGCTAGAAATAACATCGTAAGAATTGTTGAAATAGCAAATAAAAGCAGTTCCGGTAATTAAGGAGATAATTATCCAGCAAAGGTGGGTAAAAAATTTTTTGTAAAATTTCTCAAAATTATTTTTTCTTTCTAATAATATTCGCTGATTACGATCTCCCTGAAATAATCTTTCAATAAAAATAAAAATATCAGTCCATACCGTTTGAAAACATGCGTAACCACACCATACACGGCCAAAAAGAGAAGTAATAAAAAATAAAATAACAGCGGCCATAAGTAAAATTCCAGTTAAAAAATAAACTTCTTGTGGCCAAATTTCTATAAAAAAGAAATAAGCTTTGCTATTTGTTATATCTATTAAAACAGCTTGCGAAGGAGAATTTGCGCCACGATTATATTGCAAAAATGGCGTAAAAAGATAAATACTTAAGAAAACAATATTTAGATAATTTTTTATCTTGCGAAATTTTCCTTTAACTGATTGCGGAAAAAGTCTTTTTTTAGCTTCAAAATATTGCTCTAACATGATAAATAATTTATTTCTTTATTAACGATTTAAGATAAATATGATGACATCTCCTCTAATTCTAGCCATCTTTGCTCATACTCTGTGAGTTTTTTACTCAATAAGCCTAGTTTTATAGCTATTTCGTTAGAATTGTTAGGATTTAACGATAATTCTTCATTTAATTTTAGAATTTCTTTTTCTAACTCTGTGATTTGCTGAGGTAGTTTTTGTAGTTCAAATTTTTCTTTATTTGATAATTTGTTTTTGATATTATTTTTGTTGTTTATTGCATTTTTTACTGGCTTGTTATTTGTAGCAACATTTTGATTGTCGATTTTTTGCATTTTAAATGCTTCATAATCTGAATAGTTACCATAATTTTGTATTATTTTGTTATCATCAAAAGCTAAGATCGAAGTGACGACATTATCTAAAAAATCACGATCATGACTTACGATTAATAATGTTCCTTTGTAATCAAGAAGATAATCTTGTAGCATATCTAAACTTTCCATATCTAGATCATTTGTTGGTTCATCTAAAATTAAGAAATTTCCAGGATTAGCTAATGTCTTAGCTAGAAGTAGACGATTTTGTTGACCGCCTGACAAAGTTTTGGCTCTACTTTTAAGATCTTTTGGATCAAAAAGAAAATCTTTTAAATAGCCGCAAACATGTCGTGTTTTTCCATTGGCTAATTTGACATAATCGGAGCCATTTTCGCAAATAACTTCGTGCAAAGTTATTTGATCGTCAATAACGGAGCGATTTTGATCAAAATATGAAATTTCAATATCTGTTGCTTGTTTTACATTACCTAAGGTTGGATTGATATTTTTAGTAATAAGATTTAATAATGTTGATTTGCCACTACCATTTTTACCAATAATGCCAATTTTTTCTCCGCGTAATATTTTTAATGAAAAATTATTAATAATATTTTTTTCATTATAGGATTTGTTTACATTATTTAATGCTACAATTATTTGCGGAGCATTATTATCAATTTTTGCATTATTTAGATTTATTTTGTTGTGATTTTGACTTATTATTTTATGTTGTTGTTCAATTTTTTGTTGTAATTCTTTTAAATAATGCAATCTACCGATATTTCTCTTGCGTCTTGCGGTTACTCCAGTTTGAAGCCATTGCTTTTCTAATTCATATTTTTTTTGTAAATTATTGAATTCTCTTTGTTCGTGATCTATTATAGCTTGCGACCATTCTTCAAAATTTTTATAACCATGATTATTGATGTTCATTTTTCCCGATCTAAGCCAAAATACTTTGTTGGTTACCTTTTCTAGAAATTTGCGATCGTGAGAAATTACCAATAAAGCACCTTTGTATTGTTTTAAATAATCTTCAAGCCATTGAATAGTTTCTAGGTCAAGATGATTTGTTGGCTCGTCAAGTAATAAAATATCAGGTTCATCAATTAAAGCTTTGGCTAGGTTAACTCGTCTTTTTTGCCCGCCAGAAAGATTAGTTATTAAATCTTTTTTGTTAAGATCTAGATTGTTGCATACGATATCAATTAAATAAGATTTTTCATCATCAATTTTAATTTGTTGCGAAATATAGTCAGAAATTGTTTGATTATCATCAAATTTAAACTCATTTTGAGATAAATAGCCAATTTTTACATTTGGCGCGATCCATCTTTCACCTTGATCAAGATCAACTTCTTGCATTATGGCTCTAATTAATGTGGTTTTGCCTACACCATTTTTACCGATTAAACATATTCGATCTCCTAAAAAAATATTAAAACTAAGTTTTTCAAATAAAATTTTTTTTGCAAAAGAAATATCGGCATCACGAATTGATAGAATTGGAGAATTGGCCACTGTTATATTATTTAATTATATATAAAAAAAATTGTAAAACTAATTGGTTTTTAACTTTATCTTTTTAAAGATTTAATATTATCAATATTATCATTGGATAATAATTTTTAAAAAAAATATCAAAAAATGCAAATAGCTAAATTAAAAAATGGACTTAGGGTTGCGGCTGATGAAATGAGAGATGTTGAAACGGTATCCGTTGGAGTTTTCGTTAATACGGGTAGTCGTAATGAGGATATTAAAATTAATGGTATTTCTCACTTTCTTGAGCATATGGCTTTTAAGGGTACCAAAAAAAGATCTGCCAAAAAAATAGCTGAAGAATTTGAAAGTATTGGCGGTCGTATAAATGCTTATACTTCAAAAGAAAGAACGGTATTTTATGCTAAAGTACTAAAAAAACACGCTGAATTTGCTATTGAGTTTCTATCTGATATTTTACAAAACTCAACTTTTGATGAAGTTGAGCTTGAAAAGGAAAGAGGAGTAATTTTGCAAGAAATTGCTATGACAAATGACACTCCAGATGATATTATTTTTGATTATTTTCATGAAACTGCTTTTCCTAATCAATCTTTAGGTCGTTCAATTTTAGGGCCAGTTTCAAATATCAAAAAATTTCAACGCCAAAATTTTTTAGATTATATAAATAAGCAATATAATTATGATAATATTGCTATTGCTGCTGCTGGCAATATTAACCAAGATGATTTAATTAAATGGTGTGAAAAATATTTTACCAATCTAGGCAATAAAAAATTGCCTGCAATAGAGCAGGGCATATATCATGGCGGCAAAATTCTAAAAGAAAAGAAGCTTGAGCAAGTTAATCTAGTATTGGGTTTTAATGGTCTTTCTTATTATGATGATAGATATTACGCGGCACAAATTTTGGCCATGATCTTAGGTGGTGGAATGTCTTCTAGATTATTTCAGCATGTTCGTGAAGATTTAGGTTTAGCCTATTCGATTTATGCTTTTAATTATAATCATCAAGATTGTGGATTGTTTTCTATTTATGGTGCTACATCATCAGATAAGGTTCTGAAATTACTAGACGCTACTAACGTCGAGATTGATAAAATATGTCAAGATATAAGTAAAGATGAATTGATAAAAGTTCGCAATCAATTTGAAGCAAGTTTATTAATGTCTCAAGAAAGTACTAGCTCAAGAATGCAGAAATTAGGATCGGATATTTTATTATTTGATAGATTTGTCGCGGGCGATGAAATAATCAATAAAATCAATCAATTTTCTGAAACTGACATTAAAAATTTAGCAAAAGATATTTTTACCAACTCTAAAAAGACTTTTGCTGCAATAGGAGAGGTGAGTAATATCAATTTCCACTTAGAAAACATATAAAAACTAAACAATCTGACTTTATGTTTTTTAGGTGGGAATTGTTATTAGATAATGGCGTATTAATTTTCTATTGATCGATTTGTAAGTGTCTTCTTAATAAATTATTGACTTGAAAATATATTTTGTTAAAAGTGCAGCCAAAAAGATTTTTGTGACCTTTGCGTAACCAAAATTATGAAATTTTATTTTAAACAATGAATAGCGATATTGAAGCAAATCTACAAAAAATAACAGAGCTATTAGCGATAATTCGGGGGTGTCTTTGACCTAGAATATATAAAAAAAGAATTAATCAAGATAGAAGAAGAATGCAACAAATCAAATGTTTGGGATAATCAAGAAAAGGCGCAGAATCTATTTCAACAAAAATCAACTCTAGAAAATAAGCTGAAACAATATAATCAGATACTTCAATCTTTTAATGATTGTCAAGAATATTACAAACTAGCTAAAATAGAAAATGATCAAGATTTGCTGCTTGATATTCAAGAGCAGCTCGAAGATTTATACAAGAAAGCTGATAAATTTGCTACTGAATCTATGTTTAAAGATGAAAATGATAGCAATAATTGTTTTATTGATATAAATGCTGGTGCGGGTGGCTCTGACTCTTGTGATTTTGCTATGATGCTGATGAGAATGTATCAAAGATTCTGTGATGATAATAATTTTAAAGTTGAAATTATTTCAATGATTGATGGTGAAGAAGCGGGAATTCGTTCTGCTACTTTAAAAATTTACGGATTATATGCTTTTGGCTGGCTTAAAACTGAAAGTGGAGTACATCGCCTAGTAAGAATATCGCCATTTAATGCTAATGGTAAAAGACAAACTAGCTTTGCTTCAATTTGGGTATATCCTGAAGTTAGCGATAATATTGAAATTGAAATTGTAGAAAAAGATTTAAGAATAGATACTTATCGTGCCTCTGGTGCTGGTGGTCAACATGTCAACAAAACTGACTCGGCGGTAAGAATAACTCACTTACCAACTAACATTGTGGTTCAGTGTCAAAATGATCGTTCGCAGTTAAAAAATAGAGCATCGGCAATGAAAATGCTTAAATCTCGCCTTTACGAGCTTGAAATTCAAAAAAAACAAGCTGAACTAGATATTATAGAATCGGAAAAAACTGATAATAGCTGGGGTCATCAAATTAGATCTTATGTTATGCATCCTTATCAAATGGTTAAGGATTTAAGAAATGGCCATGAAACTTCTAACATACAGGCCGTTCTTGATGGTAAAATCATTGATTTTATTAAAAGTGTTTTAACTTACAATAAAATTGATTGATTTACAGAGGTCTTATACCAAAGTTCATCTTTAAACGAATTAAATTCGAAAGATTTTTGAGATTAAAATTAAGAAAAATGAAAGCTGTATACCCATACAACTTGAAGTTTTTCTCCACCGATTTAATGATAAAGCAGTTGTTAAAACTGTTTTATTTGATCAAATCTCAAGCCAAAAAGATAAAGAATTTAATCGCTTATTTTTAACTGCTTTAAAGATGAACTTTGATATTATTAAAAAAATTATATTAATAAATAGCTATGCGTTGCCCATTTTGTAATAATTTAGATACGCCAGTAAAAGATAGTCGTATTTCAGATGATGGTGAGTCAATAAAAAGAAGGCGTTATTGCGTGGAATGCGATTCTCGTTTTACAACTTTTGAAAGAATACAAATGCGCGAAATTTTAGTAATCAAAAAAAGCGGTGAAAAGAAAATTTTTAATCCTGAGAAACTTAAAAGATCAATAGAAATGGCCGTAAGAAAAAGGCCAATTTCGGAAGAACAAGTTGAAAAATTGGTAAATGATATTATAAGGCAATTAGAATCTTCCAATGAAACTGAAATTCGTTCAGCAAGAATTGGCGAGATGGCTATGGAAGCTCTAGAAAATCTTGATCAAGTATCTTTTGTTCGCTTTGCTTCGGTTTATAGAAATTTTGAAAATACTAATGATTTTCAGAATTTTGTTAAAAAGATTGCTAATTCATAAATCATGACAAAATCAAGAAATAGCAATTTAGATATTTTGCAATTTTATCAAGATGATGACTTAAATGAAATCTTATCGGATAATTCTATAGATAGATTTATTGAATCAAAAAAAGCCAAAGAAAAAGCCAAAGAAAAAGCAAATATAGAAAAGGCAAATATTAATATCAAAAATCAAAACAATATTATAAGGCAAGATAAAGAATTGTCATATAAGAATAATGATTCTAAAAAAGATAGCTTTATTAAACCAGTTTTTTCAACCAGTGAAGCTGTTTATGGGCTGGCAAAAAGATTTAATCAAAATAATAGCGAAGAAAAAATGTTGAATGATTCTTCTTTTAAAACCTTAAAAGAAATAATTAAACAAGCGCAAGATCTGGCAAATAGAGCTAAAACTCCTTTAGAACTTAAGAAAATAGTTGAAGATTTTGAGGGTTGTAATTTAAAGAAAATGGCCACCAATACAGTTTTTTGTGATGGTAATGCAAATGCTAAAATTATGGTTATAGGAGAAGCTCCAGGAAATCATGAAGATTTGCAAGGTATTCCTTTTTGCGGCGATTCTGGAAAGCTGCTAGACGCAATGTTTCAAGCTATCAACTTAACAAGAGAGAATGATTATTATATATCTAATGTAATATTTTGGAGACCTCCAGGCAATAGAAAGCCAACCGAAGAAGAATTGGCAATTTGCAAACCATTTGTTGATAGGCATATTCAGCTTATCGCTCCTAAGGTTATAGTTTTGGTAGGTGCAACAGCAATGAATGCTATATTAAATAAATTTGATCCCATTAGTAAAATTCGTGGTCAATTTCTAGATCTTGATGCGGATTTTCTTGATAATAAAATTAAAATCTTTACCATATTTCATCCATCATACTTAATGCGACAACCAGCAAAAAAGAAGATAGCGTGGCAAGATATGCTGGCTTTAGAAAAATTTATTCAAGAAAATAATGGCTGATCAAAATTTATTACCAGTTGGTTTTTATGATTTAATTTTTGAGGAGGCTGAAAAAAGTCACCAAGATTCCGTCTTGGCAATTTCTTATTTAATGCAATCTAACTATAGATTAATAAAGCCACCTTTAATTGAATTTGATTCCACTTTTAAAGAGACAAATGATAGTGATTATTTAGTAACCACAGATTCTATATCTGGCAAGAAAATTGCCTTAAGATCGGATATTACTTTGCAAATTGGTAGAATTCTAACAACTAGGCTTAAAAATTATAAATTACCAATAAAATTATGTTATATCGGAGATGTTATAAAAACAAAAAGCGTTAATCTATATGCAGATCGTCAACAAACACAAATTGGCTTTGAAATAATTGGTATCGATAATGAAAAAAATAATCTGATATTAGATTTTGTAGTTATAGAGGATTCAATTCAAATTCTGCAAAAAATAAGAGTAGAAAATTTTTCTTTTAAATTTTCATTGCCTGATTTTTTGCATATTTTTTTAGAAGATGCTGCAATAAAAAATCAACAAATTTTAAAAAAAGCAATTTTACAAAAAAATCTTAGTGAAATTAAGCGCATCTGTCCAGAATATAGCGATATATTGTCTAAAATTGTACGCTGCCAAGATAATTTAACTAACTTATCTGATCTAATTACAGCCAAAATTAATTCAAATAAAATTCAATTTGAATTAAATAGAGCTAAACAAATAGAATCTTTCTTTGCTAAAAAATATAACAAAATTCCTATAATTTTTGATTTATTCGGCGATCAAGATATTAAATATCATCAAGATATTTACTTTGAGATTTTTGTTCCTAGATTTTCCTATTCTATTGCCAGAGGCGGTAGATATAATATCGCAACAAGTGATAAAAATATCAAAGCCATAGGCTCTACAATCTATCTTAATAATTTACGCAAAATAAATGCCTCATACAATTCTTGAATATAGCTCTAACATTAAAGAAAAAGATAATTTTAGCGATCTTTTTAAACAAATTCATCAATTATTGATTGATAAATTTCATGCTAATATTAGTGCTTGCAAAAGTAGAGCAATAGAATATCAAGATTTTTTAGTTGGTAATGGTGAAGATACAAATTTCTTTGTTTGTTTAACGATTAAGATTCTTTCGGGAAGGTCGCAAGAGGCAAAAAATAATTTTACTCAATCACTTTCTAAAATTTTGCAAAATCATTTTCAAGAATCGATAAAAGAAGGTTTGAAAATTACGATTGAAATTGTTGAATTACAATTTTATCACAAACTATAATACCAATTCCCACCTAAAAAATTGTTCATTTTTAAATGGGAATTGATATAACAATTAATATTTTATGAAATATTCTAATCTTGGTAATACTAATCTTAAAATTAGCAAGATATGCTTAGGCACAATGACTTGGGGGCTTCAGAATAGTCAATCAGAAGCTTTTGAGCAAATGAATTATTCTTTATCACGAGGGGTAAACTTTTGGGATACGGCAGAAATGTATGCTATTCCACCAACTGCCGAAACTTATGGTACTACTGAAACTATTATTGGCAATTGGTTTAAAGAGACTGGTAAAAGAAATGAGATAATTTTAGCTACTAAATTTTCACCACTTCCTTGGGCTCGCAATGAAGAAATTCCAACTACTAATAAAAAGAATATTATTACAGCGGTTGAAAATAGCTTAAAAAGATTAAAAACTGACTATATTGATCTATATCAATTGCATTGGCCAACTAATCGCCCTAACTATCACTTTGCTGGATGGTGGGATTTTAAACCAGCTTTTGGTTTATCAGCTAAAAAACAAATAGTCGATAATAAGATAGAAATTTTACAAACATTTCAAGACTTAGTTGATGCTGGTAAAATTCGTTATATAGGTCTTTCCGATGATTCAGCTTGGGGAATTAAGCAATATGCCGATTTGTCTGAAAATCTTAACTTACCAAGAATAGTTTCAATTCAAAATGAATATAATTTGCTAAGAAGGCGCGATGAATATGATGTTGCTGAAAGCTGCGCTTTGGAAAGCGTTTCTTATCTTGCATGGTCTCCTTTGGCAATGGGGGTTTTAAGTGGCAAATATCTAGGAAAATCATTTCCCAATTTCCCTAAAAACACTCGCTTTTCTCAAGAAATAATGAAAGATGGGTGGGATCGTTATCAAACTAGAGTTGAGCTTAACTCAGAAAATGCCACCAAAGAATATTTAGAAATTGCTAAAAAATATAACTTAGATCCTTGTCAAATGGCGATTGCTTTTACCTTAACAAAAGAATGGATCACAAGTAGCATTATTGGTGCAACTTCAATGAAGCAATTGCAAGATGATATTGCAGCAATTGACCTTAATCTAACTAAAGAATGTTTACAAGAGATCGATTTAATCTATAAACGCTATCCAGTTCCTTTTTAACCCAAATCCTCTAGACTTCTTGCATAGTTCAAAATCGGCAATTTTTTTGTTGAGACCTTTGCATAAGTCAGATTTTGGGTAATTTTACAATTAATTTATTTTATTTATAGCAATACCATTTCCCATCTAAAAATAAACAATATGACAAAATATTTTGCAATATGGGTATTTAATTTATGGAAATAGTATAAGGCTTTTTGCAATTTTTAGCCAAAAAGATAAAGTCAGATTGTTTGATTTTTATATGTTTTTTAGGTGGGAATTGGTATTATACAAAGGGCTTTTAAAAGATATAAAAACTTAAATTGCTATTTAAATGAATGGTATCAATTTACAAAATAATAAAGAACCTTTCTTGTCAATAATTAATAGCTTGAAAGAGCAGCACCGTTATCGCGAATTTACTACTATTTCTCGTATACGCGGTCAGTTTCCTTATGCTATTAACAGCAGTAATGGTCGAAGAATATTAGTCTGCTGCTCGAACGATTATCTAGGAATGGGTCAAAATGAATCTTCTATAATTGCCGCCATAAATGCTATAAAGCATTTTGGTATTGGCGCTGGCGGAACTCGCAATATTTCTGGTAGTACAAATATAATTTCTGAGCTAGAAAAAGAAGTTGCTGATCTACATAATAAAGAAGCGGCGATTGTTTTTAGCTCAGGATATATTGCCAATGATGCCACTATTCAAAGTTTGGCCAAAATAATTAATAATTTAGTTATATTTTCTGATGCCAATAATCACGCTTCAATTATTTCTGGAATAAGAAATAGCAGACTTCCGAAAGAAATATTTCGTCATAACGACATCGATCATCTTGAGCAATTATTATTAAAATATAACAAAGATCAGCCAAAAATTATTGTTTTTGAGTCTGTTTACTCTATGGATGGAGATTTTGGCAAAATTACTGATATCATTGATTTAGCTAAAAAATACAATGCATATATTTACATCGACGAAGTTCATGCCGTTGGTTTATACGGAGCAAGAGGTGGCGGCTTATGTGAGAAATTGGCAGTAATGTCTAAAATTGATATAATTCAAGGCACTTTTGCTAAAGCTTATGGTGCGATTGGTGGTTATATAGCAGCTGACAAAGTAATTATTGATGCTATTAGATCTGTGGCTTCAGGATTTATTTTTACTACCGCCTTACCACCCTCTATTGTTGCTGCAATTATAAGCAATATTAAATATCTAAAAAATTCTAATAAAGAGCGAGATAAATTGTGGAAAAATATTAAACTAACCAAGGATAAACTTAATGAGGCAAATATTAATTTTATTGAGAATGAGTCGCAAATTATTTCAATCAAAATTGGCAACGCTAAGAAAGCTCAAGATATATCAAAAAAATTATTAGATGATTATGATATTTATATTCAACATATTAATTATCCAACGGTTGCAGTTGGTGACGAAAGATTGCGCATAACTATAACTCCGATGCACAGCAAAAAGATGATAGAAAATATAGTTATGAGTATTGCAAATGTTATAAAAAGCTATGAGTCGTAGTTAATGACTGTTACAATATCAGAATAATTAATATTATCCGTCATGGATACTAGAACTTTATTTTTATTAGATTCTATAACCAAACCAATAAAGTGTCCTGGGGCTATGGTATCTCCATCTCCCGAGGTAAAAACCTTGTCACCTACTTTAATATTGTGATCTTTGGGAAGGTATAGCATCTCTAACAAATCATTATTGGTCCCAGCTAGAATTCCTTTAACTCTGGCTTCAGAGGTTATAACCGGAATACGAGAGCGTATATCATTAAGAAGCAGTATTTTTGATTTATCGTAAAATATTTCAGATACTCTGCCAATTACTCCGCTATTTCCAATAACAATATTACCTTCTTTTACTTGTCTATTGTGGCCAATGTTAAGATATATTTTTTGATTAAAAATTTGTTTTGATTTACCAATTATTCTAGCTACTTTAAATTCTGAGCTTTTTGTTGATATAAAATTTAAAGCACGACGCAATTCAAGATTCTCTTGATATATATTAGACGATTTTAGATAAAAATATTTGAGCTGAGATATTTCAGCTTTAAGTTTTTTATTTTCTTCGTGAGCAATTGCTAAATCTTTAATTAAAATAGCAGCGGATGCTATGCTATCTAGAGGCAAAGTTATAATTCTAGAAATAGGTAAAGAGATTTCGAGGAAGATATTTTCTATTTTTTTTAGCGATTCATTCTCTAACTTCGACGCAACAAAAAGAGTGATGCACAAAAAAATATAAAGAATAAACTCGATTTTCTTATATATTATGTTTAAGTTATGAGAAATACTAAAACTAGATGTATTATGATTTGGATTGATATACTGACGCATCAATTGGTCAAATAAATTAATCTTGTCTAAATAATGTTGCTCTAAACATTTTAATATTTTCTAACGCTTTACCGCAGCCATTTACAACGCACAGTAAAGGATCTTCGGCAACAAATACTGGTAATCCAGTTGATTGACGTATAACATAATCAAGGTTTTTTAGCATTGCGCCTCCTCCAGATAAAACAATGCCTCTTTCTACGATATCCGAAGATAGTTCTGGCGGAGTTGATTCAAGAGCAACTTTTATAGCATCAATAATTTGCTCAACTGGCTCCATCAAGCTTTCAGCTATTTGTTTTTCAGATAGAACCATTTCTTTTGGAATACCATTGGAAAGGTCGCGACCCTTAACTTGAATCGTCTTTCCTTCTCCATCCGAAGGTGGGCAGGCAGCGCCAATAGTTTTTTTGATTCTTTCTGCTGTTGACTCACCAATTAGTAAATTCTGATAACGACGAATGTAAGAAATGATAGATTCATCCATTTTATCACCTCCAACCCTTACAGATCTTGAATAAACTATACCTCCTAAAGATAATATACCAACCTCAGTAGTACCGCCACCAATATCAACAATCATTGAACCAGTAGGTTCAGTTACTGGAAGATTGGCACCAATTGCCGCTGCCATTGGCTCTTCTATAAGATACACTTCATTGGCTCCAGCTCCTTCAGCAGCATCTTGAATGGCTCTTCTTTCAACTGGAGTTGATCCAGATGGAACACATATAACAATCAAAGGGCCAAGCCAACTACGAGTTTGGTTAACTTCGCGAATAAAATGTTTGATCATTTCAGCTGCTACTTTAAAATCAGCAATAACTCCATCTTTTAATGGCCTAATAGCCTCAATTTTTGCTGGAGTACGACCTAGCATCATTTTAGCTGTACTGCCAAAAGCGCATGGCATTGTTTTGCCATTTTCATTAATTACCGCCACAACCGAAGGTTCATTAAGAACTACTCCTTGACCCCTTACATAAACTAAAGTGTTAGCTGTTCCCAAGTCAATAGCGATATCTTTTGAAGTTAAAGAAAATAAATTAAACATAGTTAATAATTAATTGTTACAAATTTTTTCAAGACAGTTAATATATGCAATTGCCGATGCTGTCAATACATCGTTGTTGGAGCCGTGAGCAGAGAATATTTTTTTTTCTAAGCGCATTCTCACAATAACCGTAGCTAGAGAATCAGTTCCTTCTGTTACTGCTTTAACTTGATAAAGCTCAAGTATTGCTTGATGAGGAATTAGATTATTTATAGCTTTAAAAATTGCGTCGACTGGACCATCTTTTGAAGAAAAAGTAGTTTCTAACTCATCATTGTCAATTTTTATTTGAACAGATGCGACAGCTTCTTTATTTTTACCACATTTTAATTCTAGATCGATCAGATGATAATTGGCAATTTTATGAGCAATAGAATCATCTACAATTGCTATAATATCATCTTCTAATATTTCTTTTTTCTTATCAGCTAGATTTTTAAACTTAATAAAAGCATTTTCAATTTGCTTTTCGCTTAATTCATAGCCAATTTCAATGAGACGATCTTTAAAAGCGGCTCTCCCAGAATGTTTTCCCAAAATTAAAGCTGACTTTTCTAAGCCAACAGATTCTGGTGTCATAATTTCGTAGGTGTTACGATTTTTTAATATACCGTCTTGATGAATTCCGCTTTCATGAGCAAAGGCATTAGCACCAACAATTGCTTTATTATATTGAATAGGAAAGCCAGTTATATTGGATACTAATTTTGAGGCGCGGGTGATAAGGGTAGTATCAATTTTGGTTGTAACATTGTAAAAATCAGCACGCGTTTTAATTGCCATTACTACTTCTTCTAAGGCGCAATTCCCCGCTCTTTCGCCAATACCATTGATAGTGCACTCAATTTGTCTTGCACCAGCACGCATAGCGGCTAAAGAATTGGCGGTAGCCATACCTAAATCATCATGACAATGAGTTGATATTATAGCTTTGTCAATATTTGCAACGTTATTTTTTATTGCTTTTATTAGTGCATAATACTCTTCTGGCGTTGTATATCCAACAGTATCAGGAATATTGATAACATTTGCGCCAGCTTTTATTGCTGTTTCGATGGCTTTGAATAAAAAATCATGCTCAGATCTAGTAGCGTCTTCTGGTGACCAGTCAACTTCATCACATAAGCTTCGCGCGTAAGAAACGCTATCTTTAATAGCAAACAAAACCTGCTCTTTATCCATACGCAACTTATATTGCATATGTACTGGACTGGTTGCAATAAAGGTATGAATTCTTTGTTTTTGAGCTGATTTTATAGCTTGAGCAGCTTTTGTGATATCATCTTTCTTTGCCCTGGCCAAGGCGCAAATTGTTGATTTGGTAATAGTTTTAGCTATATTATTGACTGCTGCAAAATCGCCGTCAGATGCAGCTGGAAAGCCAGCTTCTATAACATCAACACCCATCTGTTCAAGAATTTTGGCAATAAGCAGTTTTTCTTGCATGTTCATAGTCGCTCCTGGCGCTTGCTCGCCATCGCGAAGGGTAGTATCAAATATTATTATATTGTCATTTTTAGACATTGATAATCTCTAGTAATTTCTAAATAATTCTATAAACTAGTTTTTTAAAAAGGTTTTTTATAAAAAATTATTTCTATTATTAAACCCAAATCCATCAATAGAAAGTTGATTTAATGGCATAAATTAATTTTTTATTGACGGTGTTGGATTAAAAGCCTCACAAAAGTATATGCTATTTTCTATCTTTAAGTTGCTAGAAATTTCATCTTAGAAATATTTCGTTGAAATGCAATTAAAAATGAGAAATTAAAAATGGTGTCAAGAAATAATAAATAAATTCTTATTAAAAGCAATCTAATTATTAATCAGGGCGACTCAATTGTTTTTTATTAACTTTTATCTAATGAATCAAATTATTTTAACTATATAGAGATCTCTTATGCCAATTCCCACCTAAAAAACATATAAAAACTAAACAACCTGACTTTATCTTTTTGACTAAAAATATTTTGTAATATTGTTCATTTTTAGGTGGGAATTGGCATTAAATTTGTCTACGATAAGAAATTGCTTCCAATAAATGTTGCTTAGAAATATTTTGACTTTGATCAAGATCAGCGATGGTTCTGGACACTTTTAGTATTTTGGAAATGCCACGCATTGAAAGGCCAATCTTATCAACTGCCATCTTTAAAAGATTACGACATTCTTCATCGAGTTGGCAATATTTCTCGACCATTTCGCTATTCATTTTTGCATTGGTTAGAGTTTTTGTTTGCGAGTCATATTGATTAAATCTGCTTCTTTGTATATTTCTTCCTTTTATTACGCGCTGACGAATTGAAGCTGATGATTCACCTTTTTTGTTGTTATCATTGGCAAAATAATCAATTACTGGAACTTCTATAACTATATCAATGCGATCTAATAATGGTCCTGAAATTTTATTTTTATATTCTTGTCCGCAAATTGGAGCTCTTTTACATTCCTTTTTACTGTCACCAAGATGACCACAACGACAAGGGTTCATTGCAGCTATTAATTGAAAATTAGCTGGAAAATTTACTCTTGAATTGACTCGAGCAATAACTATTTCGCCATTTTCCATGGGTTGTCTCAAAGAATCTAAAACCTGCCTTGGAAATTCCGCTAATTCATCCAAAAATAAAACTCCATTATGAGCTAAAGATATCTCACCAGCTTTTACCAAACTTCCTCCACCCACCATGGCTGGCATTGAACATGAATGATGTACTTCACGAAAGGGACGGTTAGTTATTAAATTGCCATCATTTATTTTACCGCTAACGCTGTTAATCATGTTGATTTCTAATATTTCCATTAATTCCAAATCTGGTAAAATGCTAGGTAATCTTGAAGCAAGCATTGATTTTCCTGCACCAGGAGCACCAATCATCAAAACGTTATGACCTCCGCTAGCAGCTACTTCTAAAGCTCTTTTTGCAGATTGTTGACCTTTGACTTCGGCAAAATCTGGATATTTGGTAGTGGTTTTGATACTTTTTGTTTGTGGCCTTGATAATGTTTGCTGACCTTTAAGATGATTTATCAATGTTGGCAAATTATAAGCAGCTACAATATCGACATCTCCAGCCCAAGCAGCTTCTTGACCATTAATTTGTGGACAAATTATACCACAATTTCTTTGATTGGCACCAATTGCTGCTGAAATAGTACCATTAATTTTTGATATCGAGCCATCAAGCGCTAATTCGCCAAGAACAAAATAATTATCTAACAATTTAGATTCCAAGACATTCATTTCTATCATAATTCCTAGCGCTATCGCTAAATCATAATGACTACCTTCTTTTTGAATATCTGCTGGAGCTAAATTAACAATAATTCTTTTGCTGGGCCATTCTAAACCAGTTGATGCAATAGCGGCCCTAACTCTCTCTTTTGACTCTGCCACAGCTTTATCACCAAGTCCTACTATGTTGAATACTGGATTGACTGCGTTAGAAATTTTAATTTGTACATCAATAGCAAGAACATCGATGCCATTGAAGGCGAATGTTTTAATTGTGGCGACCATATTTTGTAGATTAGGTTTTTTAAAAAATAAACATTGCAATAAAGTTTTTATTTTACCTTTAATTAAAAAAAATCTTTATTAGAATTTAAGCAAAAGATAAGATTTAGCAAAAAATAATTACAATAAAAATTAGAAACCAATTAATTACCAAGTAATTGTTTCATTTTTTGATTATATTTTAATTCCGATCTCTCGTAAATTAGTTTTTTACTTTGCTCTATATGATCTGAATTGTTATTATTTTTCAATATGTAATCCATACTATCTTTCAATGACTTGTTGCCAATTAATAAATAAGGCTTCGAATTAAATTGCGTTGCATTGCCGTAAGCATCTTGCGCAGGTATTTTTATATTGGCAAAATAATCGTCTTCAATTATAAATGCGCCATGATTTTTGGTATAATATATTATATCAAAAATCCTAGGAGACAAAACATTAGCACGAATACGATTATTAAAGTAATCTTCTTCAATTTCGTTAAATTGACTTACATCAATATAGCGATATTTATTATATTTTGATTTATTAAAAGATTGAGCAATCTCTTTTTGAGTAGGAGATCTAAAATGGTGAATTTTTTTACTCAAATACTCGGGTTGTTTACGGTATTTTTTTATTTTAGAAACTTCTTTTCCAAATTTTTCTTCAAAAAAATAATTGCTATCAAGTTTATTGGTGCAGGCAGGTGATATAAGAAATATTAAAATTAGATAGTAGCGAATATAAATCATTTTCTAAATAAAATTGCATCATGTCCTGCATTTTTAATCTGAATCATAATATCATTAGCTCTTTTGGGATTATCCATTGGACCAAGAAGAACTCTGTGAACAATTCCGGTTTTAGTTTTTACTTGCTGTATCTCTCCCTTGTTAAATTTTTTCATAAATTTAAGAAAATTTCGAGCATTTGATTCTTTAGAAAAAGACCCGACCTGTACATAAATTTCTTTTTTATATGAGTCAAAAGTAATTAATTTATTATCTTTTTCTTTATTTTTTGTTGTATCCATATTCAATGGTTCGTCAAGTGAATTTTGTTCTTTTTCAGCGTTTTCTTGATCACTTCCTAAATCATAATTTACTTCTGTAATTTGCTCATTTTGCAAATTTTTTTGAGCTAAATTTTGTACAAATTGTGATGAAAAATCACCAAAATTTTGTTTATTGTCATCTTCCAAAGCGTCGTCTTCTAGAGTTTTCATTTCTGGCTCTAAGGTTTTAAAATTATCTTGATTGTTATATGAAGTGTCGCGAACTAGGTTTTGACTTGGAATCCTATTCTCAATATAACGTGCATCAATATCAGTATTTTGAGATTTATATAAGTTATTAACGGTAGTAATATTCGAAGTAGTACTGTAAAGCTTTCCTTGATCACTTAAAGCTTTTAAATTAAGAGTCGGAATTCTAGTATTCATTTTTCTTGATTGACCATCAAGATTTACTAGCCTTATCTCAACATCATTATCTTTTTTAAGATAGCTGCATGATATAGCTGAGGCTAAGCAAAAAACCGATATTATATTATAAATAATTTTTATCATTTTAATTTTAACAAAGCCAAGCAGGATTTTCTTAAAAAATTTATTTACAAAAATAAATTCATCATTACGCCCTATTTTCTTTATTTTCAGTAACTACTGATATTGAACCGCCTTCTTCTTTAGAATCAATCTCTTTTTGAGTTAAATATTTCAATTTAAGCGGCTTTTTATCAACAACCACTTCTTTTGTTACCTTGGCAGATTTAACATTTTTAATAGAAGGTATTTCAAACATTGTATCAAGCAAAATCTTCTCAACAATTGCTCTTAAGCCACGAGCTCCAGTTTTACGAGATATTGCTTGTTTTGCAATTTCATTAAGAGCATCTTCATCAAATTGTAAGTCAACTTTGTCAAGAGCGAAAAGTTTTTGATATTGCTTTATCACAGAGTTTTTAGGTTCTGATAAAATTCTAGTTAAATCTTTCTCCGTTAAACCATCAAGCGGAGCTATAACAGGCAACCTTCCTACAACTTCGGGAATTATGCCGTATTTTACAAAATCTTCAGGCTCAACTTGACTAAAAATGTCCCTTCTATCTCCTTCATCTTTTTCTCTAACATCTGCTCCAAATCCAATCGCAGTACCCTTTCCTCGTGAAGCAATTATTTTTTCCAGACCTGAAAAAGCTCCAGCACAAATAAATAATATATTACGAGTATCTATTTGCACATATTCTTGCTGAGAGTTTTTGCGTCCAGGTTGAGTAGGTACCGATGTTACCGTGCCTTCTATTATTCTTAGCAATCCTTGTTGCACACCCTCTCCAGATATATCACGACGCGCTTGATCGTCGGTTTTACGAGCTATTTTGTCAATTTCATCAATATATACTATACCTTTTTGTGTTTTTTCGATATCGTAATTGGCAACTTGTAGTAATCGGCCGATTATATTTTCAACATCATCACCAACATATCCAGCTTCAGTTAAGGAGGTGGCGTCAGCCATAGTAAAAGGAACATCAATAATTTTAGCTAACGTTTGGGCAAGAAGAGTTTTACCGCATCCAGTAGGGCCAACCATTAAAATATTAGATTTATTAATCTCAACACTTTTATTATCGGAGGAATTAAAAGAATCTATTCTTTTATAGTGATTATAAACCGCTACAGATAATATTCTTTTGGCATAAGATTGACCTATGATATATTCATCTAATATTTTTAAGATAGATTTTGGCGTAAAGTCTTTTTTGTTTTGACTAAAAGGAGATTTTTTTTGCTCTTCGCGCAAAATATCCATCCCTAAAGCTATACACTCGTTACATATAAGAGCTGTGGGACCGGCGATTAGTTTTTTAACTTCATTTTGCGTCTTTCCGCAAAAAGAGCATGATAGTTCTTTGTCTTTGTTATTCATATAAAACGGTTAAAGATTAAATTAATATCCGATTCTACAACATTTCCGGTCTATTTTCAATAACTTTATCAATAATGCCAAACTCTTTGGCTTTTTCAGCTGACATAAAGTTATCGCGCTCCATTGCTTTTTCGATATTAGATATTTTTTGACCAGTATGCTTAGAGTATATTGAATTTAGTCTCTTTTTTAGGCTTAATATTTCTTGAGCATGAATTTCTATATCGGTTGCTTGCCCTTGAAATCCTCCAGAAGGCTGATGTATCATTACTCTTGAGTTAGGTAAAGAAAATCTTTTGCCGGGAGCTCCTGCACATAATAATAGAGACCCCATTGACGCTGCTTGACCAATACAAAGCGTAGCTACATCGGGCTTAATATATTGCATAGTATCATACATTGCAAGACCAGAAGTAACAACACCACCAGGAGAATTTATATAAAAATATATGTCTTTTTTAGGATCTTCTGATTCAAGAAATAGCAATTGAGCAACTATTAATGACGAAACTTGATCATGAACCTGACCAGATAGGAAGATTATTCTCTCCTTTAATAAGCGAGAATAAATATCATAAGATCTTTCACCTTTGGCAGTTTGCTCAACAACCATTGGCACCAAGTAACTAGCCTTTTCTATAATTGATTCAGACATATTTAGTAATTTATTTATTGTTAACAAATTTTATATAAGATTAAAAATAATACCATTTTCTATCTTTAAAACTTTTTTTTAAATTTTTATCTCAAAAAGTCATTTTGTTAAAAATGTAATTCAAAGATAAAAAATAGCATATTTCAAATTCAACCTCTTTTAGTTTTGAAAAATAGTTTTACTTTCTTTAATAGATTGTATTTTTTTTAATATAAAATAAGCAATTTTATTAAATATATCAAAGACACTAAAATTTATACTCTATAAAAAGCTAGTTATTTTTTGACTTAAAATCATAATTTGAATTTTGAAAATTAAATTATACTATTTTAAGATCCTTTAATATAGGGTTTGTGAAATTAATTATTAAGAATTTTAACTAAAAAAAAATTAAAATGACAAAAGAAGATCAAAATAATCAACCAAAGGAAGATAACAGTAAGTGGCAGCAAAAACACCCATCACAAACATCTGAAAAAGATGCAAAAAATCAACCGGAACCAGATTTTATATCTGAAATTGCCGATCTAAAAGACAAAAATCTAAGATTATTAGCTGAAATTGATAATTTAAGACGTCGCTCCAAAGAAGATTTAGAAAAAGCAGCTAAATATTCTATAGCTAATTTTGTTGGTGACTTAGTAGTAACAATTGAGAATTTCTTTTTAGCTAATTCACATTCTCCTCGTGAAGAGATTGCTAAAAGTGAAGCAATCAAAAATTATGCTCAAGCAATAGATATGACACAAAAAGAGCTGGTTAAAATTCTCGAGAAACATAATGTCAAAAGGATTTACCCTTTGCAAAATAAATTTGATCACAATTTTCACGAAGCTCTTTCTCAAATCGAATCAGAAGAAGAGGAGGGAACTGTGATACAAGTAATTCAAGCTGGCTATCAAATTGGTGATCGCTTACTACGTCCAGCTTTGGTTGGCGTTGCTAAAAAAAAGAATTAGTTTTGAGTTATAATTGCTTTTAATATCAAAGTTCATCTTTAAAGTAGTTAAAAATAAACGATTAAATTCTTTATCTTTTTGGCTTGAGATTTAATCAAATAAAACAGTTTGAGCAACTGTTTTATCATTAAATTGGCAAAGAAAAGCTTCAAGTTGTATGGGTATACAGCTTTCATTTTTGTTAATTTTAATCTCAAAAATCTTTTGAATTTAATTCGTTTAAAGATGAACTTTGGTATAACTTAAATTAACGCATAGCTTGATGCGCTAAATTTAAAAAATAAAAATACCTAAAAATTCCTTAAAATAGCTGATTCGCAAGGATCTTTTAAATATCACCAAATTCACTTATACCAAAACCAATCCGAAACAATTTTAAATAGGGAAAATGCGTTACAAATCAATTGGAGTTGCGTAATGTCCTAAGATTATTGCTTTAAAATTATTTTCTTTGAGATCTAGCATAATATTGGATCGCTCATCATAATAGCCATCGACATCATAAAGAATATCATTACTATATTGCGTTAGTAAAAATGGGGAGTTGATTTTATTGTCTTTAAGAATTCTTTTTATCGTTTCTTGATTAATGCTTGATAAAGATTCTAAATATAAAATAGTTCTATCGCTATAACTAGGCTTAACATCTTTAATAGCTAAACAAAACAACTCATGATTGTTATTTTTGTCTTTAACAAACGGCAATTTAGCAAAGATTTTAATTTTACTATTAATCAATAATTGCCACCAGTTATCTTGTATAGATATTTTTGGTATTGGCAATATAGCGATATTAATTTTATTACTTTCTAAGTTAGAAATCAACATGCTGTAGTCATTATAACTATCAATAGCAAAATCTCTACTGTAATATTCATTAATTAAATAACGATAATCAGGAATATTTTGTGGATTGAGCAAGCCAATTCTAACTTTTTGCTCGTGAAGATTTGCTGCGGCAATAATTTTACGCCAAATTGCAACAATATGAGATTTGGGATAACGATTTTCAAGCTTGCTAACAATATCTTTTATCATATCAGCTTCGCGATTTGATTTGATAAAAATACCCTCATTATTTGCTCTTTTTAGAGCAGCCACTTCATCAACTACATCCATTCTTTGAGCCAACAAAGAGATTATTTGATTATCTATATTATCAATTCTATGGCGCAACTTAGCTAAATCTGGATCTATCATGTTATTTTGTAAAAGATTTCTTAAAATTTATCTCAAAAATATTTTGTTATAATTTTATTTAAAGATGAGATTTGACTTAGAAATTTGATTTTGATTTTTAAATTCATCTATGTCAAGATGGTTTGGGATGGCGTATTCTGGCAAAATAAGCAA
>JALQXY010000126.1 GCA_023262945.1 Rickettsiales bacterium
CTTCTTTTTGCGCCTATCTTTGTTGATCTTCCCAGAACTTTTTTCCATTTCTAGAAAAAGATCTACGTTTTTGATTTAAAAACAAAAATATTTTGCAATATGAGTATTTAATTTATGGAAATAGTATTAAAATCCAACCAATCTCTAATCAATCTTCATGGTCAACGGTAAATTTCAACTTCATTCCAAATTTTTGCCAGCAGGAGATCAGCCAAAAGCCATAAAAAATCTAGTAGAAGGTATAAATAACAAACTACAAAACCAAACTTTACTTGGTATCACTGGGTCTGGCAAAACATTTACCATGGCCAATATTATCGCTCAAACTCAAAGGCCAGCATTAATAATGGCTCACAATAAAACTCTAGCAGCTCAAATTTATGGAGAAATGAAAGAGTTTTTTCCAAATAATAATATAGGATATTTCGTATCGTTTTATGATTATTATCAACCCGAAGCTTATGTGCCAAAAACTGATACTTACATCGAGAAAGACAGCTCAATTAATGAACAAATTGATCGCCTAAGACATGATGCCACCAGATCATTATTTGAGAATCGTGATGCGATAGTAGTTGCTTCAGTTTCTTGTATTTATGGTATTGGATCACCAGAATTTTACTCTAAAATGGTGCTGCGCGTCAAAAAAGGTGATCAAATAAATCAACAAAAATTCTTACTACGATTGGTTGATTTGCAATATGAAAGAAATGACATTAACTTTGATAGATGCTGTTTTAGAGTAAGAGGTGATTCAATTGATGTTTTTGCTTCGCATCAAGAAGATAGAGCTTGGAAAATCACTTTCTTTGGCGATGAAATTGAAGAAATAATTGAATTCGATCCTCTTATAGGAGAATTCTTTGATGAAATTGATGAAATTGCCATATACCCTTCATCGCATTATGTAACCCCAAAAGAAAATCTTAAACCCGCCATAGACGGAATTAGAAATGATTTAAAAAAACATTTAGAAATTTTAGAAAGCAATAAAAAGCTTGTTGAAGCTCAAAGATTAAATCAGCGCGTAACTTACGATATGGAAATGATTCAAGCCACAGGTACTTGCAAAGGTATTGAAAATTATTCACGCTATCTTAGCGGCAGACCTTCTGGAGCGCCGCCACCAACATTATTTGAATATTTGCCTAAAGATGCCTTATTATTTGTTGACGAAAGTCACGTTTCCGTGCCTCAAGTTAGTGCAATGTATAAGGGTGATTTTGCACGCAAAACAACATTGGTTGAACATGGCTTTAGATTGCCTAGCGCTTTGGATAATAGACCATTAAAATTTGAGGAATGGGAGAGTTTTAAACCACAAACCATTTATGTTTCTGCCACTCCAAGCAAATATGAGATTGAAAAATCACAAAATAAAATAGTAGAACAAATCATTAGACCAACTGGGTTACTTGATCCTATATGTGAAATAAGGCCAATCAAAAATCAAGTTAAAGATCTTGTAAAAGAAGTAAAAAAAACTAGCGAAAAAGGGTTTCGAACTTTAGTCACTACTCTAACAAAAAAAATGGCTGAAGATTTAACGGACTACTTTAATGATGTTGGTATTAAAGTAGTTTATATTCATTCCGATGTTGACACTTTAGATCGTATTGAAATTATTCAGAATTTAAGATTAGGCAAGTATGATTGTCTGGTTGGCGTTAATTTGCTGCGAGAAGGTTTAGATATACCTGAATGCGCTTTAGTTGCTATTTTAGATGCTGATAAAGAAGGTTTTTTACGCAATGAAACTTCTTTGATTCAAACTATTGGTCGCGCTGCTAGAAACTCGGAAAGCAGAGTTATATTATATGCCGACAAAGAAACTAAATCTATTATTTCCGCCCTTAAAGAAAACAATAGAAGGCGCCAAATTCAAATTGAATATAATAAAAAAAATAACATAACCCCCAAAACTACCTACAAAAAAATTGGCTCCGCTTTAGAAAATTTATACAAAAAAGATGATGATCAAGAAATTAATAAAAATATTCCAAATGAACAAGAATTATCAATCATGAGAAAAGAAATGCTAGAAGCGGCCGCTGAATTAAATTTTGAAAAAGCAGCCAAATTAAGAGATAAATTACAAAAAATAGAAAAAATAAGAATATTATAATAATAATTTTGAATAATTTAACCCGAATATACCAACAGAAAGTTGATTTAGGTCGCTAGATCTGGTACAGATAGTTATGTAAAAGTTCTATTGTGATTTTTGATGCACAAGTCTTTTTTATAAGTCGATACACAATTAGACTTAGGGTTATTTACTTATTACTAGAATTTTCTGATGATTGACCTTCTTTATTAGCATCAGCTGCAGCATTAGCGGCATTATCTTCAGTAGATTTGCCTCTACCAGTTATACTGCAAATTAGAAAATCATTTTTATTAGCAAACTTTACACCTTCTGGTAATTTCACATCTTTAGATCTAACTTTATCTGATATGTGAAGAGCGTCTATTGCAATGTCAATTTCGGTAGGAACTTCTGCTTTTGCATCACACAGAATTTCTGTTCTTCTTAAGGCCACATGAAGGAAGCCACCTCTTTTTAAACCGGGAGATTTTTCTTTGCCTTTAAAGTTAAATTTTGGCTTAGCTCTGATAAAATCAACTTTATCACAATTGATAAAATCAATATGTATAGGTCTATCGGTTACTGGATCAAGAGTGATATCATGAGCGATGGCTTTTATTTTTTTATTGCCATAAACTATCTCAACCACAGTTGCTCGCAGATTACCTTTAAGATATTCTTTTTCAAAAGATTTTGCCTCGATTAAAAGATTTATATTACTTGGCTTACCATAAATTATTGCAGGAATATTGCCGCTTTTTCTAGCGTTTTTTGCAACTTGACTACCGAAATCTACTCTTTCTTGAGCTGTAAAAGTAACTGACATTGTCTAATATAAATGAAATAAATAAGTTAACTAGTTAAAGGACGAGTTATAATAAGAAGGATTTAACAAAAATCAAGCAATTTAGTAACTAAATAGCCAAAATTCTTTAATAAGGCAATTATTATTATATTTTTCTTAATTCTTTTAAAACTTCCTCAATGTGACCCTTTACCTTAACGGATCTCCATATCTTGATGATTTTGCCTAATTTATCAATTAAAAAAGTGCTACGCTCAATGCCCATATATTTCTTACCGAACATTGATTTTTCTTTTATTGTGCCATAGCTTTGACATATTTCAGTAGCCTCATCAGATAACAAATCAAACTTTAGATTATATTTTTCAATAAATTTGTTATGAGATGTTATGCTATCTCTTGAAACTCCAATCACAACACAATCAAGATCAGCAAAGCTTTTTATTTTTTTAGTAAAATCTTGCGCTTCTATAGTGCAACCTGGCGTGTCATCTTTGGGATAAAAATATAGGACAACATTTTTACCTTTTAAATCAGAAAGCTTAATTTCTCCTCCAGTTGAATTGGCAACAAAATTAGGTGCGTTATCGTTAATTTTTAAGTTATCCGTCATTGTCATTTTCTTGATTATCTTTAACTTTTGCAATTATTTCATTAAATCTAGACTGGCTACATAAACCTAGAAGTACCACATCTCTAGGTTTTATCTCTAACATATTCCAATGAGTTTTATCTCTGATGGAATCTATCATTTTGTCAGTAGTTCCTATTAGTTTTTTAATTTGCGAATTGGTAATCTCTGGGTAATATTTCAATAAAAATGCAATACCGTCCGGCTTATCTTGACGACGTGCAATTGGGGTATATTTTGCAGTTTTAACCCTTGCTTTGCCAATGGATTTATTGATGTGTAGTATTAATTTTTCATCTTTTTCGCATCTAGCTATTTCTTCTTTACTTAATTGTCCCGATATTATTGGATTTTGACCAACGACCCCAGATGCTACATCACCATCTGCAATACCTTGCACTTCAAGTTCATGAAGGCCGCAAAAGTTAGAAATTTGTCTAAAGGTTAATGAAGTATTTTCTACTAACCAAACCGCGGTAGCTTTTCTCATTAATGGCAATTCTTGCGACATTTTTATAATAGTTGAATGTTATTATTCATTAATTCCTTATAAATTATCTAATTTTAGCAATCTAAGCAATTTTTAAAATCATTAAATCGACAATTATTTTTTAAATTTTAGCCTATCAAAATATGCGCAAATTTAAAAATCAAAAAACGATAAGTTGCCAAAACTCTTGCATTTACAAGGGCCTTTTTGTGTAAACCTATAGTGAATTAATCAAATAATAGAGTTTACTTGTGTTTTTGTTATAATTTAATAATCTATTTTTTATCTTTTTGATATAAAAGATTTTCTAATTATTAATTTATTAAATTTAAAAGCAAGTATGATATTGCTATTATCGCCAGCTAAATCTCTGGATTTTAACTCTGAATTGAATTATCAAGAGTCGTCAAATTGTTTTTTTGAAAAAAAAGCTTACAACTTGGCACAAATTCTAAAAAAGTTATCAATATCAGATCTAAAAAATTTATTTTCAATAAGCGATAACCTAGCCAAACTAAATCATCAAAGATATCAAGATTTTAGCCTAAAATATAGTAAAGAAAATTCTAGACCAGCCATTTTAGCTTTTAATGGTGACGTTTATAGCAATATTGATAGCCATGAATTTAACAAAGATGATTTTGCTTTTATCCAAAAACATGTTATGATTTTATCTGGATTATATGGATTGTTAAGACCTCTTGATTTAATTCAGCCCTATCGATTAGAAATGGGAACTAATCTTTCTCAAAGCAAATATTTTAACGATAAGAATATAAAAAATCTTTACGACTTTTGGCGAGATGATATAGCATCTACCTTGAATAAAATAAATAAAAATATTGTGAATTTAGCTTCAAATGAATATTTTTCTGCAGTTGATTCGGGTTTGATTAAAAAAAATATTATCAATATTATTTTTAAAGAAAATAAAAATGGGATATTAAAAATTATCGGAATCAACTCTAAAAAAGCTCGCGGCATGATGACAAATTTCGTTGTAAAAAACAAAATAAATAAAATAGAGCATTTGAAGGAATTTTCTCAATCTAATTATCAATTTTCACGCGAATTATCAAATGATAATAATTGGATTTTTACAAGATGAAAACCATTCACAATTGGAGTAATTTTAGAATTAATCATTTTAAAAAAATTGATAGCACTAACAGCTATCTTTTGCAGCAAGCTAAAATAAATCAAGCTTCTGAATTTGATTTAATAGTTGCTGACGAACAGACTAGCGGTCGTGGGCGCAATAATAGAAAATGGCACTCATATAGTAAAAATTTACATTTCTCTTTTTTGTTAAAACCAAAAATTGCAATCAATAAAATTTGCCAGCTATCTTTTTTATCAACAATAGCTCTTGGAAATGTTATTGATAATTTATCTAATCAAGTCCAAAAAAATATAAATATTTCTTATAAATGGCCCAATGATCTGTTAATAAATAATCAAAAAATTGCTGGGATACTTATTGAAGGAAATTTAATACAAAATGATTATCAATTTTTGGTAGTTGGTATAGGAGTTAATATAAACAAAAATCCACTAGATACAATTTTCCCAGCTACGAATTTAGCAGAGCATCAAATTGTAATTGACAAGATGGAGTTTTTACGGCTATTTTTAGAACAATTCTCTTTGCTTTATCAATCTTGGTTAGATTTTGGCTTTGCAATATTAAGAAAAATATGGATAAAAAAAGCTTTTAAATATGGCGAATATTTGCAATTAACTATAGATAATCAAAAAATAGAAGGCATTTTTAAAGATATAGATGAAATAGGAAATTTATTATTGGAGCAAAATAATATCATTAAAATTATCAATTTTGCCGAAATTTTATAGAATTTATAATAAAAGTTAGCAATTTAGATTAAATGCTTGGAAAAAATAAAATACTAAAAAGCGAGAATCACGACGGCAATTACCTTGACGTACAGGATATTTTTTTTACTCTGCAAGGCGAAGGTCCAAATGTTGGAATGCCGGCTATTTTTATTAGACTTGGAGGCTGTAATTTGGCCTGTGAATTTTGTGATACTGAATTTGAATCTTACAATAGATTAACATTGATAGAGATTCTTGATAAAATTAAAGATATCTTGCAAAAAAAACCAAAAACACCATTGGTTGTTATTACTGGTGGAGAGCCTATGCGTCAACCAATCGCTAAATTATGTCAAAAATTACAGGATTTAAATTTATTGGTACAAATAGAAACTAACGGTACAATATTTCGCGATTTACCCAAAGATGTGCAAATTATTTGTTCGCCAAAAATAAATAATAAAAAATACTACCCAATTAGACCAGATTTATTGCCAAGAATTACTGCTTTTAAATTTATTATAGAAAAAGATGGAATTTATAATAAGGTTTGCGAAATTGGACAATCTCAATATGATATACCAGTTTATATTCAGCCTCTAGATAGAGGAAATTTATTAAAAAATAAAGAAAATCTACAATTTGCTATAAAATTATGTCTAGAAAATGGTTATTTATTATCACTTCAGACTCATAAAATTATTGGTTTACCATAAAATTCATGTCACTAATTACCGCTAAAAATATTAATTTCACACGCCACGGTAAAGCAATATTGCAAAATGTGTCTCTAGAAATCACAAAAGAAGATTTTACTACCATAGTAGGACCTAATGGCGCAGGAAAATCATCTTTACTTAAATGCTTGTTAGGATTTTATAAAATTGATAGCGGAGAAATAATTAAAAGCAAAAATCTTAAAATAGGATATGTTCCACAAAGCCTCAACCTTGAACAAAGAATGCCTATCAATGTTAGACGTTTTTTAACTTTAGGCAACAAATTCAAAAAAGATGATATATTAGAGGCAATAGAAGAAGTTAAAATTTCTAATATATTAGATAAGCCAATTTATACCCTATCTGGTGGTGAGTTGCGCCGCATCTTATTGGCGCGAAGCTTGTTGATTAATCCAGAATTGCTAGTTTTAGATGAGCCGGCACAAAATCTCGATATAGCTGGACAATTATCGTTCTACAAATTATTGAAAGATATTTATAATAAAAAAAAGCTTAGCATTGTTATGGTATCTCATGACTTACATATGGTGATGGCTAATACTAAAAAAGTAATTTGTCTTTTTGGCCATATTTGCTGCTCAGGATCCCCTAATATAATCACTAAAGATCCTGAATTTGTTTCAATTTTTGGTAGCGATATGGCCAAAATGATGGCAATATATAATCACGAACACACTCATAAACATGTTTGAATCAATAATTATTAATGCTTTAATTGCTGGCATAGCTGTGGCTATCGCCGCTGGCGCTATTGGCTGTTTTGTTGTGTGGCGTAACATGGCCTATTTTGGCGATTCTCTTGCACACAGCTCTTTGCTTGGTATTGCTTTGGGCTTAGTTTTAGGTATTAGTGTTAATTGGGGAATTGCAATAATATGCCTTATATTCGCCTCTATACTTATTTTATTGCAGCAAAGAAAAATATTATCAACCGATAGTTTACTTGGCATATTATCCCATAGCGCCTTATCTATTGGCATGATTATTATTAGTTTGATTGAGGCAAGATTTCATATAGAAAGCTATCTTTTTGGTGATATTTTAACAGTTGCAAGCAATGAAATTATATCAATTTATATTGGTAGCCTTATAATATTGTTAATAATTTTTATTAATTGGCCTTCATTAATCTTAATGACTATTAGTGAAGATTTGGCAAAAGCAGAAAATGTTAAAATATTTGCTATGCAATTATTGCTGATTGTTGTGACAGCTTTTTTTGTTGTGATATCGATAAGAGTTGTTGGCCTTTTACTGATTACATCTATGTTAATTATACCAGCGGCATCAGCTCGCCAAATTGCCAAATCTCCAGAATCAATGATAATCACTTCCATAGTTATAGCAATAATTTCTGTGGTAAGCGGCATTTTATCATCTTTTTACTTTGACACCCCTTCTGGCCCTTCTATTGTGGCTTCTTGTACATTGATATTTGTTATTAGCTCCATATTTAGTATTTTAACCGCCAAATCTTAATATAGTAACATTTTGCTTAAAAACTAGTAAAATTAGCAAATTTTTAGGCGATAAATAATGCCAATTTCCATCTAAAAATGAACAATATGACAAAATATTTTTGAGATAAAAATTGTAAAAATGATCGCTGAATGTCGCCGATAAACCACCAGCTTAGTTTCTGCCAGAAGCTTGCACAGCATAAAACTAAAACGATCACTTTATAATTAGTCTAGGTTCATTCAAAGTTGATTTCGAAGACGAAAACTTGATTCTGTT
>JALQXY010000149.1 GCA_023262945.1 Rickettsiales bacterium
GAATAAAACCATGTACAGATAAATTTACTGACTTTAAAAAGTCGTGAGCTTTCATTGGACCTTCTGGCATCTTTAAATAAACTTATAACAAAATATTATTGAGATAAAAATTTTTAAAAAAGAACTATAAATTCATACAGATTAGTCTTTTTAGAGATTTTTAGCTAAAAATACGAAGTTAGGATTTTAATTCTTTTAAAACTTTTAAAGATGGGATCTGCTATTATCTCTAAAATCGATATAAATAACTTAAATTAGCCCCAAAAACATTTGCGTCACCGCTATCACTTTCGCTAATTTTAGCTCTAGTAAAATCAATAGTCATATTTTCAGAAATTTTATAACCAATATTAATCTGTAACATATCGTCAGATATTTTGCCAAACATCTCTTCATCTGCATTTATTTCGCGCTTATTATAGGTTAACCCTAAACTCCAACTGCTATAACTAGCTATAGTAGATAATGTGTAATAAAAAGCATTTCTGTCTTTTGCGCCACCAAAATTATCAATTTTTACAATTTCGATTAGCGGAACTATTTTTGTTTGATTAGCTAAATCATGCAGATATTCAAATCCAAATACATAACCCTGCTCTCTTTTGCGATTTGGTGCATCATCTATACCAAGGTTTCTATAACCAAAATTATAAAATAAATTTTCAATATTAAATAATTTTTTTCCTTTCATTTCCACAACATATGAAGACAAGGTGCCGTTACTACCTGCTATGCCACTTTTTCTTTCTGCTCTTTCTCTGCCTTTTATTGCACTTCTACTTAAATCAGTTGTGTCATTAAAAAATGTCGAGAATGATACAATGCTATTTTCTAGTAAGGCAGATAAGCCTCCACCAATATTTTCTCTTAAATTGTAATCTTCGTTAAATTGCCAAGTAAACACACCCATTCTTTTTGATTTTTCATGAGCATTGCCAAATTTTGCATCAAACTTACCTAGATAAAAATGCAAATCTTCATTTTTAAAATCTAACTTTAACTCTTCAATTACTAACGCATGGTCATCTATATTTATCCCTCTATTTGAGTTATAAAAGCTATAATATCTATTAAAGTTGTAATCGCGATTTGAAGAAATTTGCAAACTAGGAAAGGAGCGCCACTGAGTATCTAAAGAAAAATTCTCATTAAAATTTAGAGAAAAATTAGCCTCAGAATATAAAAAGGTATTAAATTTTTTAGTATCACTTCCTTTGGAAGATTGAACCAATTCGGATTGGTTCATTAATAAAATATCGCCACTTAAGTAAGGTAAAGCTTTATCGCTAGCAAAAGATATTGATGAATATAATAAGAAAAATATGATTATAGCAGATCTAACTTTTAACATACTGGAGCTTATCTTGGCTTTAATTAAAAAAGACAAAATTCTAGAGATTGCATTTAGCATTGTAGTGAAACTTATGTATAAGATTAAATTAAACCTAAATCCGTCAATAGAAAGTTGATTTAGGTCGTTAAATCATGGTATAGATAGTTATGATAAAAAAATTTTAGTGCACTTTTTGATGCATGAATCTTTTTTATCATAACTATATATAATATGATACGATGGTGTAAGTTAATTTTTTTATTAACGGTTTTGGGTTAAAATCCAACTAATCTTTAATAATTAT
>JALQXY010000011.1 GCA_023262945.1 Rickettsiales bacterium
TTATCTTTTTGGCTAAAAATTGCAAAAAGCCTTAAGTCCTATAGGTATAGGACTTGCATTTTTTACAATTTTTATCTCAAAAAATATTTTGTCATATTGTTTATTTTTAGATGGGAATTGGTATTATTTCAACGATTATGCTGCCAAGTTGCCATTCTTTTTGACAATGATTTTAGTTGACCACAGGCCGCCATTGAATCTTGACCTCTGTTTTTTCGTATCGTTGTGATGATTTTATTATTTTTTAGAATTTGAGAAAATAATTTGATATTATCAATGTTGCTAGAATTATAATCACAACCTTGCCATTCATTAAAGGGTATTAGATTTACCTTAGCATTGATATTAAATTTATTAATTAAAGCAACTAACTCTAGTGCATTCTCTTTAGCGTCATTAACACCCTCTAACATAACATATTCAAAAGTGATTTTCTCTCGCAGGTTGAGTTGATTGTAAATCTTGCAAGCTCTAAATAAATCATCAATAGGATATTTTTTATTAATTGCCATTATTTCGCTGCGTAATTTATTATTTGTAGCGTGAAGAGATATTGCTAAATTTGTTCTAATTTCATTGGCGGATTTTTTAATTTCTGGAACTAAACCAGAAGTTGAGATTGTTACTTTTTTTCTTGAAAATGCCAACCCTTCTTCGTCACATAGGATATCAACTGCTTTTTTAACATTGTCATAATTAAAAAAAGGTTCTCCCATGCCCATAAAAACTATATTAGTTAGTTCTTTTATTTTTTCTGTTATTGTGTATTTTTTAATTAAAATAACTTGTGCCACTATCTCATAAAACTCTAAATTGCGTACTAAAGTTTGAGTACCAGTGTGACAAAATTTGCAAGATAAAGTGCAACCAACTTGAGAAGAAATGCATAATGTAGCTCTTGTTTCTTCAGGAATGTAAACAGTTTCGATCTCTCTACAATCATCAAATTTTATAAGAAATTTAATGGTGCCATCGCTAGATTTGATTTCTTTGCTAATTTGAGGCAATTTAATGAAAAATTTCTGCTTTAATTGCTGCATTGAAGATTTGGAAATATTGCTCATCATATCAAAATCAAAACATCCAGCTTTATAAATCCACTGCCATAACTGCCTACTTCGATAAGATTTTTCACCAAGATTTGCAAGGCTTTGTTTTAAATCATCTTTTGTTAAATGTAAAAAATTTAGCACTAATTTAGGCAATTATTTTATTTTCAATTATCTGATCCTGTTTAACAAAAATTTCATTAGCTGCTTTTTTGGCTAATTCATACATGGTTGTCAATTTATCAAAACTCATCTCACCAATTTCTGATGTTCCTTGAACCTCAATTAAGTTATAATTTTTACTTAAAACAAAATTATAATCAGAATGACATTTACTGTCTTCTTTATAGTCTAGATCTAGTAATATTTTATCACCAACTAATCCACAAGAAATGGCGCATATTTGATTTATTAAAGGATTTTGGTTAATTACACGGTCCCTCATGAGTTTTTTAATTGCTAATGTCAAAGCTATATAACCTCCATTGATCGCAGCGCATCTTGTGCCGCCATCAGCCTGAAGAACGTCGCAATCAATTATAATTTGCCTCTCACCCAAAAGATTTGTATCAATTGCTGAACGCAAAGAACGCCCTATAAGCCTTTTAATTTCAATATTGCGACCATTAGGTTTAGATGAATCTTGATTAATGCGACTATGAGTAGAGCGCGCTAACATATTATATTCTGCAGTAATCCAGCCAGAATTTGTGCCTCGCAAAAATGATGGCACTTTATTATCAACAGATGCCGTACATAAAACATGAGTATCGCCAAATTTTACCAAAGCAGAGCCTTCTGCATAAGCATTAACATTGGCTTGAACGGAGAATGGACGAATTTCGTTGAATTTTCTTTGCAAGTGACGCATATTGATTAATTTTTAAAGTTTTTAATTGCAAAGAAGAGAGAGATGGAGCGGGTGAAGGGAATCGAACCCTCACAACCAGCTTGGAAGGCTGGGGCTCTACCATTGAGCTACACCCGCAAAAAAACAAAACAAGATCAAAAATCTTATTTACCTTGAACAAATTTTGCAAGACCGATTTTTATTAAGTTTGACTTGACGAAAATTAAAATTCAATAGATCACATATCATCATTTTGGCCGACATGTCTTGACCGATATTTAGAATTTGATTAATGGTAAGCGTTGCCTGCATTGATCCTAAAATGCCAGGAATAGATCCTAATATACCTTTCTCACTTATAGGTAAATCAAAATCTTTCTTTATGTCATTATGGTTAAAACAAGAATAACATGGTTGTGATTTTTTACTAAAATTAAAAAATGCCAATTGTCCGTAAAACTCTTTAACAGCCGCTGAAATTAGATTCATCGAATTTTCATAGCAAGCCTTATTTATAGCAAATCGAGTGTTAAAATTATCACTGCAATCTAAAATATAATCAAAGTTATTAACAATTTTTTTAAGATATTCATAATCTATTCTCATTTTAATTGGAGAAATTATTACATCATCATTTAATAAATTGATTTTCTTTTTAGCGCTATAAACTTTAGCTTCTCCAATATCAGAATTATTATGAATAATCTGTCTTTGTAAATTAGAAAGCTCAACTTCATCATTATCAATAACGGTTATATTGCCCACTCCATTGGCAGCTAAATAATATATCGCCGAAGATCCAAGACCTCCAGCACCAATTACCAATATATTGCTAGCCAATAGTTTTTTTTGACCATCTTGATTAATTTGCGGGATAATTATATTACGTAAATATCTTTGCTTTTGCTTTGCGCTTAACATTCTAACGAAATATTACTAGCTCTAACCGAGTGCGTTAAATAGCCTATGGAAATAAAATCTATATCAAGATTTTTATAATTATTTATATTGTCTAAATTTATATCGCCAGAAACTTCGATTTTAATATTTTTATCATAAGAGTGAATTGTTTTAATGCATTTTTTGATATTATCTATACTCATATTATCAAGCATTATGACATCTGGTTTATTATTAATGGCTATATTCACTTGATCATAATTATCGCATTCAACTTCTATTTTTAGCTTCTTATTTTTTTGACAAGATCTAATGGCGCTTTCAATATTGCCTGATAAAGCAATATGGTTATCTTTTATCATAATCATATCTTTTAAATTAAATCTATGATTAAAACCTCCGCCTTTAGTAACGGCATATTTTTGTAAATAGCGTAAATTTAGCATGGTTTTTCTAGTATCGAGGATTTTGATATTATTATTATCTAATCTTCTAACAAATTTATCGGTTATTGTTGCGATTCCGCTTAAATGTTGCATCAAATTCAGCAAAACTCTTTCTCCGGCTAAAATCAATTTAGCATCGCATTTACCATTTGCAATTATGTCACCTGAGCGCAATTTATCACCATCTTTGATTTTTAAGATTATATCTAAAAAAGAATTTTTAAATTTATTATATTTGCGCAAGTTATTAAAAACTATCAAGGGAATATCTTGACCACAAAATACCATGTCTTCTTTGGCTTTTATTGCAAAATCAATAATATAATTGTCTTTTATAACAAGATCAGAAGTTTTATCACTTAGTGCGCCATCTTCAATCAATGCCGATGCCGTTATTTTTGCTATTTCTTTTTGTAGTTGGGACATTTTGTTGGATTAAATTTTGTAGATTTGAGTTTATTAAGACGAATTCTTATAAAGTTACGCATAAATTCCATTTCTTCTTTAGATATTTTTCTAACATTATTATCATGATCATCCATTAAGTTTTTAATTATTGTAAAAGCCATGCAACTTTCACCTATATTAGCATAAATAAAAGCTGGCAGTTGTTTTGTCCATATCGGCATTTTATCGGAAGATTTGTTAGCTAATTTTTCAGCTAAAAATAAAGCTTTTTTACTATCTTTATAATCATCATTAGCCAGAAGAGCCGCTTGAGTTAACCATAGCCATTTATTGTCAAAATCAAGATCTGAATGCATTTCAAGATAGTCTATTATGTAAATCAAATCTTTTTTGTTTTGCGTATTGCTATAATAGTAAGTTGCCAAATGGGGAGTAACGTTTGACTTATGATTAAGGCTATCTAGCATATTCATCCATTGATGCATGTTATGATAATTATAATTCTTTAAAGGGGCAAAGCCCGCAAAAACATCACCAGAATTTTGCAAACGAAGCGCAAGAATACGAAACAAAAATTCATCATCGCCCAAAGAAATAGCTTTAATAAAATTTTTATCAGGGGGCTTGTCAATAAGATTGAATTTTGGCTTTACATCTTCATATCGTTGCCAAAACAATATTTGCGCCACAAAAAGCAGCAAAAAAATGCTGAAAAAAAAACGATCCAGTGCTATCTTAGATATATTTTTTAAAATCATTGATCAAAATCTAGAAATGCTAAAATTGCTTTTTACCAAAATCATAAAATGACATAAAAATAAGCAACGGGATATATATTAAAGATTGAATAATAATTATTTTGATATCAAGCAGTTCATTCACACCATATATTAACCATTCACTTTTGCTATACAAATCAAGCCTTGGAAAAGCTATCGATAGAATTTTTAATATTGACTGCATAATATTATTAGAAAATTCAGTGTAATTTTTAGGCAGATTAATTGTTAAAACAAAAATACCCATCATTCTTGATAAAATATAAAATCCCATAGTTGCTAAAATAGCAGAAAAAGCGCTATTAAGAATTAAAGTCGCCAAAATGGCAAAAGTGGCTATCAAGAGGGTTTCCATTATTATACTAGAAGACCAAAAAATAAGACCTAAGGGATTAGAATTGGTTAAGATAAATAACGCTATAATTAATGGTATCAATATTATAATAGACGATATTATATAGCCCGCAATGTAACTGATTATGATTTTTTGCCGAGATATTGATTTACTGATAATAAACTCTATTTCTTTACTTTCAAAACTCTTGCGAAGATTGAGGCAAACGAACAATATTATACCAAATATAAAAATAATTCTTGAAGATCCAGAACTAAAAGCGGAAACAGTTGCTTGCTTCTCAATAAGGAATGTCGAGCCAAATATTATTGATATGATGAAAGATGTAATTAATGTTAATAATACACCTAAATAAAGACGATCCCTAACTCCATTGAGAAGAATATATTTTATTATAGCATTCATGATAAGGTGAATTATTCAACAAATTTTCTTTTATTGCTGTCATACATATCTTGAAAGCTTTTATCAACATCTGATAGCGAATCTGAGCTTTCAACAATTGTTGCTTTAATAAAAATAACAGTTTCGGTAACTGATTTTTCTTTTGATGTAGATTTAAAAAGCCAACCCAAAAGAGGGATATTTTGTAAATAAGGTATACCAGAATCAACATTAGTCTCTTCTTCTTTCATAAGGCCTCCTATTACAATTACATTACCACTTTCTATCTTGGCTACTGTTTCTAATTCTCGAGATTGGATAACTGGTACTTTATTTTCAAAAATAGCTACCCCATCACTATTTGTTGGACTTGCTGGATCGACAACTTCGCCACTTTTTATTGAAAGAGTTGGCTTTATCTTCATTACTATTTCACGATTTTTTAAGTTAATTGAAGGAGTTATTTCTAGCTGAACACCAACATCTTCTTCTTTTACTTCCGAAGAAAATGTTTCAATGATATTGGTATTATTATTGGCAGTAGAAGAAGTTTGCGACGAATCAATTTCAAAATAAATAAGCTTATCAGCAAAATTTAAAGATGCTAAGTGATTATTCATAGCGTGAATTCTTGGACTTGATAATGTTTTAGTGGTACCAAATTTTTCTAGAGCACTAACTGATAAATCAAGATTACCACCCAATAATCCAGTAAACACAGAAGTAGCAGCTGACGATACAGAGTCAAAACCACCATTTAATTTAAAGTTACGCCTATTAACGATTGTAGTTGTCGTCGTATTATCGCCACCCTCGGTAGTTTGCTCAAATTGACGACCTCCAACCCAAGCCCAGTTAATACCAGTTTTATATTGATCATTTAGAGTAACTTCTACCACTTTTGCCTCAATTAAAACTTGCGCTGAGGCAGTTTTCTCAACAGCTGCAAGATATTTTTCTAGAAGCTCATGTTGTTTCAAAGTAGCAAATACCGATATAATTCCAGCAGATTTATTTGAAGTAAAGCTGCTTGCAAAGTTAGCTTGATTTTTCTCGTTATCTTCATTTTTAGCTCTTTTTGCTAACAATATGGCCCCTATATTACTTTCGACATCACTCCACAAAGAGCCATCAACTAAGTAATCAACAAAGTAGTTTTTTAGATATGGAACATCTCTTTCAAAATACAGTACACCCTTATTGTAACTATAACGCAAATCACCCAAAAAAGCTATTCTATCTATCACTTCTTTTAAAGGACGATCAATGGCATTTATGATAATACCACCACCAATAGTGGGATCAATGTCGATGTCAATAGAAGCAACTCTACCAATCTCAATTAAAACATCTTTTAAGGGAACAGAATCAGTAACAGAAAAAGATATTAATTTATCGCTACCAATTTTAGGTGGTGGTGGACTAGATATCATCTTTGACAATCTTGGTATATCAGCCTGAAAATCTTCTTTTTGCAAAGCAACGTCTTTTTTCTCTTGCTTACGATCACGAACTAAGCTATATTTAATGTCTTTTTTTGTGGTACCATTATACCTATCAAAAGTTGTCATATCATCCCATCTACAAGAGGATAGGATAAAAAAGATAGCGATTGTAGCAAATAACCTACTCATTAAAAAAATTCTTGTTTCAAGTTTAATTGCAAATCAAAGCAAGCCGCAACCGCTTAAATGGAAAAAAATACTTTAGAGCATTACTTTGCCAATTCAGCACGCTAATTAAAATTTCTTTTTTAATCAAAAAGCAGCTTTGATATATATAAATTCAAGATTTAAAAAGCATTAATTACAGCAAAATTAACGATCTTGATTTTCATTTTTTCTAATTTGTTAAAGATGATATTTTTAAAGACGAATTATAATTAGTAAACTATTTATCATTTTTTTTTTATCAATTGCATTTTTATAATAAAAGAATTTAATTTTTTCTTTGAAAACCTTTCATAACCAAAATCATTAAATATTTTAGTTGTGTAAAAGTCTTCTTTGTTTATTTTATTTGATATATTTGATTTATATCAAATTCCATTTTTGATTGATTTTTAATAAAACATCTTCATCTTCTTTATAGATGTGGCGCGATTATTAAACATATAAAAACAGAAAACAGCACCAGGCCTACAAAACAAATAATCTTAAAATTTTTTTGATGTTACAAGAACAAGATAAAATTTTTAACAATTTATACGGATATAAACCTTTTAATCTGAAAGATGCATTAAAACGTGGTGATTGGGATAGTACTAATAAAATTCTTGCCCTTGATAATGAAAAAATAATTGATCAAGTTAAAAATTCTTGGTTAAGAGGGCGCGGCGGTGCAGGCTTCCCAACGGGAATGAAATGGTCTTTTGTGCCAAAAAAGAACAATCCAAAAGAGGGCAAACCACATTACCTAGTAGTAAATGCTGATGAATCCGAGCCAGGAACCTGTAAAGATCGTGAAATAATTCGCAATGAACCTCACAAGCTTTTAGAAGGGTGCCTTATTGCGGCAAAAGCTATCAATGCTAATAGTTGCTATATCTACATCCGAGGTGAATATGTTAATGAAGCTAAAATTTTACAACAAGCAATTGATGAGGCTTATAAAGCAAAATTGATCGGCAAAAATGCCTGTAAGTCAGATTTTGACCTTGATATTTATATTCATCGTGGAGCGGGAGCTTATATTTGTGGCGAAGAAACGGCGTTATTAGAAAGTCTAGAGGGTAACAAAGGCCAGCCAAGACTTAAGCCACCTTTTCCAGCATTAATTGGACTTTACGGATGTCCAACGGTTGTTAATAATGTTGAATCAATTGCCGTTATTCCTACTATTCTAAGACGGGGATCATCTTGGTTTGCTGGAATTGGTCGCGAAAAAAACACTGGAACAAAAATCTTTTGTATTTCTGGCCATGTCAATAAGCCTTGTAATGTTGAGGAAAAAATGGGAATCCCCTTAAAAGAATTGATAGAAAAACACGCAGGCGGTGTTCGTGGAGGATGGGACAATCTTCTAGCGGTAATACCAGGAGGATCTTCGGTTCCGCTAATAAAAAAAGAAGTATGTGATTATGTATTGATGGATTTTGACTCGTTAAAAGAAGTTGGTAGCGGCCTTGGAACTGCTGGGGTTATCGTAATGGATAAAACAACCGATATTATTGCCGCTATTGCCAGATTGTCACATTTTTACAAGCACGAATCTTGTGGTCAATGTACACCTTGTAGAGAAGGTACGGGTTGGTTAATGCGCATAATGAATCGCATGGTTGAAGGCAAAGCCAAAATAAAAGAAATAGATCAACTTTACAATTTAACCAAACAGATTGAAGGCCATACTATTTGCGCCTTAGGTGATGCTGCAGCGTGGCCAGTTCAAGGGCTTATCAAGAACTTTAGAGATGAAATGATAATGAGAATTGAAAATAGAAGTAGAGATTAAACCATGATAATATAAAAATTAAATCTTATACTTTTTATCTTTTTATACTTAAAATCACTAGCGATTATTTAAATAAAGATTTTATTTTTTACAATTGTCATCTGAAAAACGTTGTAATCGAATAAAGATGGAAAGTGACGTTATATCACTTTCCATCTTTAAGATTGCTAAAGATTAGCTATATTTTGAACTTATTTTTTGACTACAGGCAAAAAATAAATTAGTATTACATATTTTCTGTTATATATTTAACAGCACTACCAACAGTGGTAATTTTTTCAGCAGCTTCATCAGGTATCTCAATACCGAATTCTTCCTCAAAAGCCATAACTAGCTCAACTTGATCAAGACTATCTGCGCCTAGATCGTCAATAAAACCAGCAGATTCAGTAACTTTTGCCTCATCGGCGCCAAGGTGATTAACTATAATTTTTTGTACTCTTTCAAGAATTTCATTGTTAGCTGTCATAAAAATTTAAGAATTGGTTAGTAAAATTAAAGATCTCTAAAAATAAACAAAATATTTTTAAAAAGAAATCTTCTAAATAACCCCGCAAATCAACAAATTTTAGGGGTTTTTATGTTGATCTAGTTAACTAAAGCAACTTAAAATTTATTTAATAAATTTGAATAAATACATGTTAAGCTATAAATTCAAAATATGAAGTAAAATTTTATTAAATATACAATTTATTAATTATCTTTATGGATTGCAAAATTCTTAAATGAATCAATCTCAGAAATTATTAAATATAAGCCGATTGATGAAATTTAGGAAATGCCTTTTAAATAGTAAATAAATAAATCATTTTAACTTGAAAATCTATAAATCGCAAGGATCTATTTCTATATGGTGCAATGATTTATAAATATTTTAGCCAAAAAGATGAAGACAAATTATTCAATTTACAAAACAATATTTTTTAAGTTAAAGTGTTATGATAACATTTTCCACCTAAAAAACATATAAAAACTAAACAATCTGACTTTATCTTTTTGGCTAAAAATTGCAAAAAGCCTTAAGTCTTATAGGCATAGGACTTGCATTTTTTACAATTTTTATCTCAAATTT
>JALQXY010000027.1 GCA_023262945.1 Rickettsiales bacterium
AACATAGTAAATAATTGGAAAACCATTTTTGGCAACAATTTAAAGCTTGATATTGTCGCAGTAAATTATTTTGGAGAGGATTACTCTCAAGGACCGAATATTAGGGTTATTTCAGCCAAAAAGATAAAGTCAGATTGTTTAGTTTTTATATGTTTTTAGGTGGGAATTGGTATTATATCAGGCCATTAATGTCGTGATCTAACGACCTAAACCAATTTTTTTTATTGACGTATTTGGTTTAAATAACTATTATATTGTATATCGCAGTATAAAATATTATTTTTAATTAGATTTTTAAAGTATTAATACTTATGTTTCTAAATTTAACCATTTTTAAGAAATAATTAATAAAATATGCAAGAAACTTCTAATTGTACTGAATGCGATTCTAGCTTGGTTAGTGATTTTGCATCAAAGAGTTTTTTTGATTTTAATCCTCAGCAATTTTTTGCTTTTGATAGTGCAATCGAGCAATATATTCCTGTTCTTATTTTTGCTGCTATTGCCTTGGGATTGTCTTTTTTTATATTGGTTATACCATTTATTATTAACAAAATGCGTCCCGACAGCGAAAAAGATTCACAATATGAATGCGGTTTTGAAGGTGAGGGAAGGGTTAGAAGTGAATTTGATATACAGTTTTACCTAGTGGCAATTCTTTTTATTATTTTTGATTTAGAGGTAGCTTTTCTTTTTCCATGGGCTGTATCTCTGGGTACAATAGGGGTTTTTGGTTTTTGGTCGATGATGTTATTTTTAACTATATTAACCATTGGCTTTATTTATGAATGGAAGCGTGGCGCTCTTGATTGGAAATAATACCGATTATCGTAATTAATTATACATTTAGGTAAAATATTTTTTCATATTGTTCATTTTTAGATGGGAATTTGCATAATACCATTTAACCTGAAAAAAATTGTTAAAATTGAATAATTTACCTTCATTTTTTTTGGCTAAAATAGCTATAAATCATTGCAACCTATAAATAAGGTTTATGATTTGTAACATCCATTTTTAAGTTAAAATGATATAAGATCTATAATTATAAAAAAATGTCGCAAAATATATTGAAAAACTTTAGTCCACTAAATCAAGATGCTTTATTAAGTAAGGTTGGTGAAGAGATTAGTAATAAAGGTTTTGTTACTGCTAGGCTTGATGATCTGGCTAACTGGGCTCGTACTGGATCGTTATGGCCAATGACTTTTGGATTGGCTTGTTGCGCCGTTGAAATGATGCAAACCGCTGCCAGTAGATATGATCTTGATCGTTTTGGTATGATATTTCGTCCTTCTCCAAGGCAGTCAGATGTTATGATAGTAGCAGGAACTTTAACTAATAAAATGGCTCCAGCTTTACGAAAAGTTTATGATCAAATGGCAGAGCCGCGCTATGTTATTTCCATGGGTTCTTGCGCTAATGGTGGTGGTTATTATCACTACTCTTATTCTGTAGTTAGGGGTTGCGATCGTATTGTTCCAGTTGATGTTTATGTTCCAGGCTGTCCACCGACTGCTGAAGCTTTACTTTATGGAATTATGGTTTTACAAAGAAAAATCAAGCGCACTGGTAGTTTTAGAAGATAATTATATTACAATGATTCAAGATCTTAAGCAACAATTAAAATATATTAGGCAAAATTCTCCTATTAATATTATAAAGTCAGCGACTTGTCATGACAATTTAATAATATATATCATGGCTGATGATTTGCCAGTTTTTTTGCAGTTTTTAAAAGATGATAAAGAGCTCTCATTTAAAACTTTGCTTGATATTTTTGGTGCAGATATGCTTGAGAAGCAGGCGGTTAGATTTGAAGTTATTTACAATTTATTAAGTTATAAATTAAACAATCGCATCACTATCAAAGTTTCAGTTGATGATGAAAAGGTGCCAACAGTTAAGAAGGTTTTTGCATCTGCGCCTTGGTATGAAAGAGAAGTTTTTGATATGTATGGTATAAAATTTTCAGGCAATACTGATTTACGAAGGATTTTAACTGATTATGACTTTAAAGGCCATCCTTTGCGTAAAGATTTTCCTTTAACTGGTTATGAAGAAGTTAGATATGATGAAGATCAAAAAAAAGTAATATATGAACCTGTAAAATTGATGCAAGAATTTCGTGAGTTTGATTTTGAAATGCCATGGTCTGGTATATTAAAAGATAAAAATTAATTATGATAGGGTGCTTAATAATTTAAAAATGATTTAAATTAGATAGAATTTTGTAACATATGAAGCAATATTTAAAAAAAATCAAAGAATCTTTTTTTAAAGCATCTAAGGGTGAAGAGGTTTTTTTTAGAGTTATTTGGTTTTGGGGAGTGTTGTTTTATATTGTAAGCTTTTTTTTGGAAAAGGCAATTCAGGCTATATTCTGGAAATTCTTTTCTTTTATGATATCATTGATAACGATTTCATATTTTGTGTGGCATATATATGCTATTCATAAATGCAAACCAAAACGTAAAAAGTTAACTAAAATAGAGAAAAAAATAATCAAACAAAAGGCCAAACAACAATTCCTAAAAACATTTATGAAAAAGCTATTATTGCAGCAATCATGGTCAAAATGGAAATCAGAAACAGTAATAACGGCAATTGATCTTTACATTATTTTGCATTTTGCTACTTATGTTATTTGATTTTGAATATAGATTTGCAAATAACAAATTAACTTTTTTGGATATAAATCTCCAAAAAGCCTTATACCAATTCCCATCTAAAAATGAACAACATGACAAAATATTTTTGAGTATAAAATTTAGAGAAAAAATCGATTGTATCGTGATATGCAAAGATTTTTTTTTAAATTTTAGACCAAAAAGATAAAGCATAAATGGATAATTGATTATAATAACTGGTATTAGCTCAATAATTTAATTATTAATAAATGGTATTGCAATTTCTAGAGCCAAAATTACAGATGATTTTCTTATAGCTGATCTATCGCCAGTAAGGTTAAATTTTCTTGTTGTTAATCGATTCTTTGTCGAAATACCAATATAAACAAGCCCAACGGGTTTTGATTGCGTGCTACCATTAGGGCCAGCAATGCCACTTATAGCAATAGCGATATCGCTTTTTGTTTTTATTAAAGCTCCCTGCGACATTTCTTTTACCGTCTCTTTGCTAACTGCGCCAAATTTTAATAATGTGTCTTTTTTTACTCCTAAAATATCCATTTTAGCTTGATTGCTATAAGTAACAAACCCATAACTAAATATATCAGAAGCGCCATTAATTTCAGTAAATATTGCTGATAGGAGACCTCCTGTACAGGATTCGGCAAAAGTTATTTTAAGATTGTTTTTTCTTAGATTATTAGATATTTTCTGAGCTTTACTTAAAAGCGATTGATCAAAATGCATTGGTTGAGATTTTGAAGTGAGAGTGACCCGCTTTTAGCCATTCTGAGCTGCTTCTTTTCAGATCTGACTCGGTAAATGATAAAAACGCCCACTCTCTATTTATTAATTTAAATTTAATTTTAGCAATTTCAATATTAATTTGATGAATTGCATTATTAATTTATCGTATCAAAGTTAGAAATATTAAATAGTTACTTAAAAAATTGAACCATTTATATTTATAATAATTTACAAAGTCTAACCTATTAATAATTGTTTATTGATAGATTATGGCTAAAATTTTTAAATAATTTAAACTGATATGTCTTCATATCTTGCCTTAGCAAGAAAATATAGGCCGCAGGATTTTTCTCAATTAATTGGTCAAGACGCATTGGTAAGAGTCTTGAGAAATTCAATTAAGCAAAATAAAATACATCATGCTTTTATTTTGACTGGTATTCGTGGAATTGGCAAGACCACCACTGCAAGAATTATCGCTAAAACAATTAATTGTCTTGATGAAAATGCTGCAAATAGCGCAACCGCTTGCAACAAATGTGATAGTTGCATTGCAATCACTAACTCCAATAATCAAGATGTTGTAGAGTTTGACGCTGCTAGTAAAACTGGTGTTGATGATATACGTCAAATTATTGAATCTATTGCTTACGCACCAGTTAGCGCCAAATACAAAATTTACATTATTGATGAAGTTCATATGTTAAGCAATAGCGCATTTAACGCATTACTTAAAACCCTAGAAGAGCCTCCGCAAAGGGTTAAATTTATTTTCGCCACTACTGAGATAAAAAAGGTTCCTGTAACTATATTATCGCGCTGTATGCGTTTTGATTTAAGAAGGCTTGATGAAGAAGAAATTTCTTTGCATATTAAAAATATTTTACAAAAAGAAGGTTTTGAATTTGATAATAAATCGCTCGAAATTATTGGCAAAATGTCGGAAGGCTCTATTCGAGATTCTTTGTCGCTTACGGATCAAATTTTAGCAGCAAGTAATTACAGCAAAACAACTTCTTACGATGATTTACAAGATTTATTAGGTCTTAACGATATTAATCAAGTAATTGATTTATTAATATCTTTATTAAAAGGCGATGTTAAACGATCATTGAGTTGTTTTAATCATTTTTATTCTCAATCCTCTGATGTGTTAAGGATTGTAAAAGATCTTATGTCTTTAATACATGATGCCTCTTTATTGAAAGTAGATAAAAATTATAAATTAACTGGTTATTCACAAATACAATTAGACAATCTTTACAAAATATCTAAAGAAGTTTCGCTTGATTGCCTAAATCGTTTTTGGCAAATACTAACTAAATCATACAACGATGTTTCTTTTTCAATATCCGCTAAAATGGCTGGCGAGATGTTGATATTAAGATTATGCCACATTATAGCTATACCTAATTTGCAACAAATATTAATTAATTTAAACAAAAAAGAAGATAAAGTTGTAGTGCAAAATAATAGCGACAATCATAATCAAAATGATGATATCGTAAATGAAATTCTAAGAAATTTCGAAGGTTCTAAAATAATTTAATATATTTTTTTATTTATGTCTCAACAAAGAAAAGCTAGAATTTTATGTGTCGAAGATGAGCAAGATATTAGGGATAATATTTCAGAGATTCTAAGAGATGAGGGTTTTGAAGTTTTTGAAGCATACAACGGTAAAAGTGGCTACGAATCATTTTTAAAAAATAAACCAGATTTGATAATCTCAGACGTTATGATGCCAGATGTAGATGGATATGGATTACTAAAGCTGGTGCGAGAAAATAACACTACTCGTTGTCAAAATGTTCCTTTTATATTTCTTACTGCCTTGGGCCAGAAACATGATATTGTTAAAGGAGTTAATATGTTGGCCAATGATTATTTGATAAAGCCAATAGATTTTGATTTAATGATTGCCAAAATTAAAGAAAAGCTCGTTAATTTTTTTAATCTTGAGGGCCAGTATGATAAAAATGTTAAAAATATTAAAAGCCAAGTTTCTCTTATTCTTAGTCAGGATTTATTAAACTACCTTAAAATCATAACTAATACAGCTGCAATATTAAAAGATGAGCCTTATGGTCCATTGCCGCATCGTAAATATTTTCAAGATTTTGAGAAAATTTATGATAATGCAATTAAATTGCGCGCTGCAATTGATAATTCGCTAGATGAAAAAGTCATAGATTATAAGCTTAATGCTAATGAAGAAGTTTTTGATGTAAAATTGTTATTGAGTGATTTGATATCAACCTTAAATCAAAAATATCGCGATAAAATCATTATTGAGACTGGCTTTGATGATGAAAAATTACCAAGAGTAAAAATTGATAAATTGATAATTAGCGAAGCTTTAAAAAAAATTCTATCCTTTATATTTAAAGTTGATGTTGCGTGCAATATAAAAATCAGAATAATGATTGATCATCTTGATCAAATGATTTTAGTGTTTGCAATTTCCAGTGATTTGGGAGATATTGGTTCAAGTGTTAAAATTGATGAAAGTCCTATTAATTCAATTTTAAGTCAGCAGAATTGCAATTTTGAAGTAGTTGACAATCAAGAAAATACCATGATTTTAGTTATTCCTTCATATCGTATTATAAACTCTTAGTTGCGTCAATGTTAAAAAAACCTACTGTTTTAAAAATATCTAATATCTCTAAAAGTTTTGCAGATAGCTTGGTGTTAGATAAAATTGATTTTGAGGTTAAAAAGGGTCAGATTTTTGGTTTTATTGGTCTTAATGGTCAAGGCAAGACAACGCTAATTAAAGTTATTCTTGATCTTCTTGATGCTGATTATGGCTGTGTTTTTATTCATGATATTTTAGCAACTCTGCCAAATTCAAGAAAAAATCTATTTTACTTACCAGAAAAATTTCAGCCATCTTTAAATTTAACTGGTAAAGAATTTTTGAATTTTGCTTTGGGTTTTTATAATAAAAAAATTGACGAAAAAAGGGCTCAGGAATTATGTGTTAATTTAAATCTTGATTTTATGGTTTTAAAGAATTCAATCAAGAAATATTCTAAGGGTATGACGCAAAAGTTGGGTTTATTAGCTTTATTTTTGAGTGGTGCTGATTTGGTTATTTTAGATGAGCCAATGAGTGGTCTTGATCCAAAGGCAAGAATTGATCTTAAGAATGAATTATTATCTTATAAAAAATTAGGCAAAACTATTTTTTTTAGTTCACATATTTTATCTGATATAGATGAAATTTGTGATGAAATTGCCGTTTTAAACAATAGTAAAATAATCTATCAAGGAAGTCCAAAAAAATTTAAAGATCAACTTCAAGAGCATGATCTTGATAAAGCTTTTTTAAAAGCAATAAACTAGCGCTATTGTCTATCTTTATAATTGCTAAAGATAATTATAAATTGCTTTTGGTTAAGATTTAATAACAATTCACATCTAAAAATGAACAATATGACAAAATATTTTTTAAGATAAAAATTGTAAAAAATGCAACTCCTATACCTATAGGAATTAAGTCTTTTTGCAATTTTTAGCCAAAAAGATAAAGTCAGATTGTTTAGTTTTTATATGTTTTTTGGTAGGAAATGGTATAATAAGATAAAGCAGCTTTAATGGTTGTTTTATTATTAAATCGACAAAGAAAAATCTTAAGTTAAAATTTTAAGTTGAATTAAATAGCTTTCATTTTTTAGATTGCGATAAACTGAAATAATAGATATTAAATGATAAAAAGAAGACTAGCATTTTCTGTGCTAGAATTAGTTATAGCTATAACCATAACATCTCTTTTGTTAATTTTTATTAGTAAATCTAAATCTTTGATAGATAAAGCTAATAAAGTTGCGCAAAATATCCAAGGTTCTAATTCAGAAGAGGGGCAACCTTTTAGCGTTGCCGATATATCAAATTTAGATGTTTGGTATGAAGCAACCTCCAGTCAAAGCTTTAGCGCTGGAGAAATGATAAATGGCTCTGCAATTACATCTTGGTATGATCAAAATCCAAATTCAGTCAATAAAAACCACCTAAGACAAGATGGCTTGGCTGCAGTGCCAAAATATAAGACTAATTGCATTGGTAATTTATCATGTGTAAACTTTGACGGTGTATCAAGGTTAAAAGGTGATTATCCAGTAAATATTAGCAACTCTGAACCTGGAACTGTTATTGTGGTTGGTTATACAGCATACAATAATTATAATAGCACGCCATTATCAATTACCAATGGCAATGATTCTAAAGCTTTTAGGCTTGATATAAATACAACTTCAAATCAATCTGGAGCCAGATATGATGGAGGAAATGTATTGTTTCAGAGTCCATTTAATTCATCAGGTCCTTTTATAGCAATCTTTTCATTTAGCAATGTGCAAGATTCTTCAACAGTAAATTTATATGTAAATGGCGCAAACGTAACTAGGGCAAGTTATAACAATTCATCAATTCGGCCAATTGAAAATAATTTATTTCTTATTGGTTGTAATTATAACAGAAATTATGGAGGATATATAAATTTTTTCCGAGGCGATTTATCTGAAATTATAATTTACAATAAAGAAATAAGTGATATAGAAAGGCAGCAAATTGAAAGTTATCTAAGTGAAAAATATAATATAGCTATTAATTAAATTAATTATCAAATGACAGCAAAAATTATCGATGGCAAAGAAATTGCCTTTAAAATGAGACAAGAAATTGCCAAAGAAGTTAAAAAGCTTAAGAAAAAATTCGATGTCACGCCAACTTTGGCAGTAATCCTTGTGGGTAATGATCCGGCTAGCGAGGTTTATGTTGGCAATAAAGAAAAATCTGCTCACGCTGTTTCTATGAATTCTTTGCAATTTAAGATGTCTCAAGATACCTCTCAAGAAGAGTTGATTGAAAAAATCAATGAATTAAATAATGACAAAAATGTACATGGTATTTTAGTGCAGCTACCTTTGCCAAAGCATATTGATGCAAAAAAAGTGATTCATGCTATAGATCCAGATAAAGATGTTGATGGGTTTAATATTTTAAATGTTGGTAAATTATCAAGTGGAGATATTGAGGGGGTTGATGGTGCGTTAATTCCTTGCACGCCTCTTGGTTGCATTCATCTTTTAAAATCTGTTGCTGGCAAAGATTTGTCTGGTTTAAAAACTTTAGTTATAGGAACTTCTAATATCGTTGGCCGACCTTTAGCTAGATTGTTGATGCAAGAAAGTTGCACTGTAACCATAGCTAATCGTTCCACAAAAGATCTAAAAGCCGAATGTTTGGCTGCTGATGTAATTTTTAGTGCCACCGGAGTTGTCAATCTGGTAAAAGCCGACATGGTAAAGAAAAATGCCATAATTATTGACATAGGTATTAATAGAATTAAAGATTTAAACGGTAATTCAAAATTAGTAGGAGATGTTGATTTTGATAATGTTAAGGAGTTAGCATCATTTATAACGCCAGTACCTGGTGGCGTTGGTCCTATGACTATAGCATATTTACTAAAAAATACTTTAAATTGTTATCATAAACAATTATCAAAATAAATTTATGTCAAAAGATATTGATCATATTTTAGAAAAGGCAAGAATTGATGCAAGAAAAGACGTTGTTAAGGAATTTTTTGTTAAAAATAGTAAAATAATTATCAGATTATCGCTAGTTTTTCTGATTGTTGCTTTAGCGATAGTTGTAAATAATGCTATAAAAGCTAAAAGACAGGCTGAATATTCAACTATTTTGCATCAAGCTCATATAGCAAAGGAAGAGTTTGACTTATTAAAGGCTAAAAATCTTCTCAAAGAAATTATCAATTCTGATGACGCGCCATTGTTAATTTCTACTTTGGCTAATTTGCGTTATGCAGAATTAATTTTGCAAGAAAATAACTTTCAGCAAGCTTTGGATATCTTTATTAAAATTGCTAATTGTCAATCTTGTGAAGATTTCGCTCAAGATTTAGCTAAATTATTGGCCGTAAAAGTTTGGATGATGAATGATAATATGCAAAAAGATGATGGTTTATTGAGTCAAATGCAAGAATTTGCTAAAAAAGCTAAATATTTAAAGGATCATATTGATGAGCAGATGGCGCTTTACGAGAAAAATCAAGGTAATTTACAAAAATCTTATGAAATCTTTAGCAAAATAGTTGACAGAATTGATGGTTATCAGGCTGTCAAGGATAGAGCGCAAGAGCAAATATCAGAGTTAATGACTAAAATTAAAATTAAAGATGAAAATAATTCTAAAAAATAGTTCATTTATTATATTGTTAATCATTCTTTTTTCTTGTGCAAAAGATGATGTTTATGATAAAGATAATGCAATATCTGCCTTTTATCAAATAGATCCATTTGCCCCTTTAAATAAAGAGCAAGATATAAAAATAGAATCACAAAAAACTGTCTCTAACTGGAATTTTGGCGACAATTTGCATCAAGGTGGTCGAGTTGGTAATTTTAAGAAAAAATATTCTTATAAAAAAGATCAAATATCTCTTAAAAAAGTTGCTAATATCTGGCTGGACTTTGATTTAATCCATCAAAAAAGCAGCACCTCTGATCCTGTTATCAATGATAATAATGCTTATTTTCTCGATGATTCTGGGGTTTTGAATGCTTATGATTTAAATTCTTTTAAAAAATTATGGAGTAAGCGCATTTTTAAAAGATTATTTTTTGAATCATATAATAATCCTAAAATTTTTGGTTTGAGCGATAAAATTATAGCGATTTCTGGAAATAATGAAGTTGTGGCCATAGACATTAAGGGAGAAAATATTTTGTGGAGCAAGAAATTGCCCGCTTTAATTGTATCAAAGCCTATTATTTCTGATGGATTAGTTTATGTTGCGTGCGATAAAAATGAATTATATGCCTTGCAAGCTCATGATGGCAAGACTTTGTGGTCTCACTCTGGTATTTTGCAGAATACTGCAATTTTTGGAGCTGCAGATCCTGTTATTTATGGAAACACTATTTTTGTTTCTTATTCTTCTGGTGAAATTTATGCTTTAAATAAAAATAACGGTCAGGAAATATGGTCTTTTGATCTTAATTTAAATAATAAAGCGGTTAATTCTGATTTTTATCTTAGCGATATTGATGCTACGCCAATTGTTAATAATAATGTAATTTATGTTGTTGGTAACGGAGGATCGATGGTTGCAATTAAAGCTGATTCTGGTGATGTATTATGGCAAAAGCAAATTGCCACAGTAATCGATTTTCATTTATCGGGCAATTTTTTATATGTTATCAATAATGATAGCAAATTAATAGCTATAAATAAAGAAAATGGCGATATAAAGTGGCTTAAGCAGCTAAATCGTTATAAAAATCCTAAAAAGCCACATACTAAAATTATCTATAATAGCATGATAATGGCAGGGGATAAAATATTAATTAGCGATTCTTTGGGAAAGATTTTTATTATAGCACCTCTTACTGGAGAAATAGAAAAAGAAATTAAAATAGGTAATAAAGGCTTTAACGATATTATTGTTATGAATGATAAAATTTATCTTAATAAATCTAATTTTTTCGGTAGTTACTTTATCTCACTTCAATAATTAGTACCAAATGACAAAATTACCAAATAAATACGACCATAAATCAATAGAAGAAAAGTGGCAAAAATATTGGCAAGAAAATAATATTTACAAATGGCAAAATAATCAACCAAAGGATAAAACATTCGTTATAGATACGCCTCCACCAACAGTTTCTGGTTTGCTTCATATGGGTCATGTTTTTTCTTATGTACAAGCTGACTTTATTGCTCGTTTTCAAAGAATGTCAGGAAAAGATGTTTTTTATCCAATGGGTTTTGATGATAATGGACTGCCAACAGAAAGATTAGTCGAAAAAATAATTGGCAAAAAGGCAGCAATTTACGAAACTGAAAATGGGCGCGGTTCCTTTGTTAAAAAATGCCAAGAAGTAGTTGAAGAAGCTGAAAAAGATTTTGAAGCTTTGTTTAATGAGATAGCTTTGTCAGTTGATTGGGATCAGAAATATCAAACAATTTCACCTCAATCACAAAAAATATCGCAAGCTTCTTTTGTAGATATTTATAATAAGGGATTGGCTAGTAAAAAAATGGAGCCAGTTTTTTGGGATATTTCCGATAGAACAGCTTTAGCGCAAGCCGATTTGGTTGATAAAGAGATCGATGGTGCTATGCATGATATTGTTTTTAAGGATGAAAGTGGCGAAGATTTGATAATCATGACAACTCGCCCCGAGCTTTTACCAGCTTGTGTTGCTGTTATGATTAATCCGCAAGATTCAAGATTCCAACATTTAATCAAAAACGATTTGAGTGAAAAGAATGAGGGTGAAACTGGCTCTTTTGCTTACACGGCGATTTTTGGAGTTAAAGTACCAATCATTGCTGATGAATTAGTACAAATGGACAAAGGGACTGGCGTAGTAATGTGCTGCACTTTTGGCGATGAAACTGATATTGCTTGGTGGAGAAAGCATAATTTACCTACAAGAGTAATTATTGGTCGTGATGGTAAAATTGATTGGCAAAGTCTAAATAAAAAATTAAGCAACAATTTAAAAGATAAAAATAAACTATCAAAAGAGATTATAAATTTTTGCAATCAAGGAGAAATTGCATCACTAAAAGAGGTAAAAAAAATAATCGTTAATAGATTGGAAGAGTTAAATTTACTAATTTCTATGCAACCAATCAAGCACGCAGTTAAGTGCGCCGAAAGATCAGGAGTGCCAATTGAAATAATTGTTCAACCACAATGGTTTATAAAAATTCTTGATAAAAAAGCAGAGTTAAAAACCAAAGCAAATGAGTGTAAATGGTATCCAGAATATATGAAATTGCGCCTTGAGCAATGGATTGATGGTTTATCTTGGGATTGGTGCATTTCAAGGCAAAGATTTTTTGGTGTAAAATTTCCAGTATGGTATTCTAAGAGATCTGGCGAAGAAGGTAAGATATTGATTGCAGATATTAATCAATTGCCAGTGGATCCAGCCAATGATTTACCTTATGGATATGATCGTCATGAGGTTGATTATGAAGCCGACATCATGGATACTTGGGCAACTTCTTCAATTTCGCCGCAGCTTTCAAGTCGTGGTATAAGTCAGGAAACTGATTTGGGTGAAAATGAACGTCATCAAAAACTTTTTCCAGCAGATTTACGTCCGCAAGCTCATGAAATTATTCGTACTTGGGCTTTTTACACTATAGTCAAAGCTTTACTCCATGAAAATAAAGCGCCATGGAAAAATCTTATGATTTCTGGCTGGTGCTTAGCGGCTGATAAGACTAAAATGAGCAAGTCAAAAGGTAATGTTGTCACGCCAACCGCATTAATTAAAGAAAAGGGTAGTGATATTGTGCGTTACTGGGCATCAACTTCTCATCTAGGTGCTGATACTGCTTATAGCGAAGATGTTTTTAGAATTGGTGCAAAATTAATCACTAAAATTTTTAATGCCGCTAAATTTGTTGAGCATATTTCTATTTCGAATCAAGATCAACTTGACGATAAGCTATTTTATTATCAAGCAAGTTTAGAATTGATTTCTTCAAATATCATTCAAGATTTTGATAAGTGGATTTTAAGCAAATTGCATTTAACCATCAAAAATGCCACAGCCAGCTTTGAAAAATATGAATATGCTAGAGCTCGTGAATTTATAGAAGATTTTTTCTGGAATGATTTTTGTGATAATTATTTAGAGATTTGTAAAGTTCGCGCTTATGGAATAAATGCACAAAAATATAAAGATATCAAATTGGAAGATAAACAGCAACAAAAAATAATTGTCGATCAAAAGAGTGCTATAATTACTCTTAATATTTGTTTGCAAAATTTATTAAGACTTTTTGCTCCTTTCGTACCGCATCTTTGTGACGAAATTTACTCATCATTTTATTCACTAGAATTTAATAAAATAAAATCTTTGAGTGCGATTAATAATTGGCCAAAGAGTGAAAATTTATTTTTCTCTAAAACTTTGCAAGAAATTGGCGACGAATCGCTTAAAATTATTTCTGATGTTAGAAAATTTAAATCAGAAAATAACTTATCAATGAAAACCTCTATTGATAGAATTGATATTGATTCTAAGTTTGATTTATCTGGAATTATTGATGATTTAAAAAATGTATGCAATAGTGATGAGATTATTTTTAATCATAATAAAGATCAAGAATTGACTGGGGTGAAGATTTATAATACCAAAGTTCATCTTTAAATAAAAGATTAAATCTATCTTATACCAATTGCCATCTAAAAATGAACAATATGACAAAATATTTTTTAAGATAAAAATTGTAAAAAATGCAAGTCCTATAGGTATAAGGCTTTTTGCAATTTTTAGCCAAAAAGATAAGGTCAGATTGTTTAATTTTTATATGTTTTTTAGGTGGGAATTTATTAAATGTTAATATAAATAATTTAAGCAAATTTTTATTAAAATGAAAAAAATATTATCCATAATTT
>JALQXY010000067.1 GCA_023262945.1 Rickettsiales bacterium
CAATAAAAAAAACAGCCCAAACTCTCAAAATTTCTTTAAAAAAATGGGAGATTTCTTTGGATAAACATCTAAAAATCCTTGTGAAAGACCTCTTATACCAATTACCATCTAAAAATGAACAATATGACAAAATATTTTTGAGATAAAAATTGTAAAAAATGCAAGTCCTATAGGTATAGGGCTTAAGGCTTTTTGCAATTTTTAGCCAAAAAGATAAAGTCAGATTGTTTAGCTTTTATATGCTTTTTACTTGGGAATTGGTATAGTTATGCAGAAGTCTTATTCTGACATCCAATAGCTTCTTTTACGTTATCAAAGCCATCATCTTTAAGCATTTTACTTAAATCTTTTTTTATTTTTTCAGTCAGACCAAATCCTTGATAAATAAAAGCAGAGTAAATTTGTACTAAAGAAGCTCCTAGTTTTATTTTTTCATAAGCATCTTGAGCATTTGATACCCCGCCCGCAGCTATTATAGGTACTTTTCCTTTTGTTAATTGATAAAAATTAGTAAGTATTTGATTAGATTTGTTAAAAAGTGGCCCTCCACTAAGCCCACCAATCTCTTGTTGATTTTGATCTTTAAGATTAAAATTGCGATCAATAGTTGTGTTGGCAATAATTATGCCATCTATTTTATTTTTTAAGATGGTATTAGCGATCTTTTCTTGCTCTTCTTTATCTATATCGGGGGCAATTTTAAGCAAAATTGGCACTTCTTTATTGCATTTCTTTTTAAGTAGATTTTTCTTTGCCATAATTTTTTGTAAAAAATCCGCTAAATTATCCTCTTTTTGAATATCTCGCAAATTTTTGGTATTCGGTGAAGAAATGTTTATAGTGATGTAAGATGATTTATTATAAACAAGACTAAGCATTTCATCATAATCTACAAAAAAATCTTTAGTATCTTTATTTTTACCAATATTAACGCCTATTATTGGTCTATGTTTTAATTTTGTAAAATATCGCCATATATTATCAATATTTTTGATAAAAATATCGCTTCCTAAATTATTAAAACCCAAACGGTTAATTATTGCATTGTCTTGCTTAAGACGAAAAATTCTTGGCTTTGGATTGCCTTTCTGAGGTTTTGGCGTTGAGGTTCCAACCTCAATAAAGCCAAAACCAAATTTATTTAAAGCAATAACCGCTTCAGCATTTTTATCAAAACCAGCCGCTAGTCCGATTGGATTATCAAAGTCAATATTCCAGATATTATTTTGTAAATTATGATATTTCTTATCATAACAAAATAATGTAGCAAATTTAGGAAAATATTTCAAAAATTTTATAGCCAGATTATGACATTTCTCAGCATCTAAGCAAAAAATTATTGGACGAATTATTTTATAAATAGATAACATATTGACTTTGATCAATTATTGAGTTCTTTTATTATTAACTTTTTCATAATATCATTTCAAAATTTTTTTGTACAATATTTATTAAAGCAATTGAGATGAAAATTTTTAATTATCGCGTTTATTATGAAGATACTGACGCTGGAGGTATTGTTTATTACGCTAACTATCTTAAATTTTACGAAAGAGCCCGAACTGATTTTTTGCGCGCAATTAATATATCGCAAAATGATCTTGCAAAATCACAAGATTTGATTTTTGTGGCAAGTAAATGCCAAATATCTTACAAAAAGCCAGCAAGACTTGATGACATGCTTAAAGTTTCGGTAGAAATTGAAAAAATAGGTAGTGCTTATTTGGATATTTTTCAACAAATTTATGTTAATGAAATTTTAATAAATGAATGTAAAATAAAAATCGCCGCCGTTAGTTATAGCGATTTGCGCCCAAAAAGAATTATGGATGATATTTTAAATAAATTTAAATATAATGTTTGATAACTTTTCTAATAAAATTTCTGGTATTTTTGATAAAATTGCTCGTCGTCGCTTTATTTCAGAAGATGACCTAAAAGAATCTATGCGTGAAATTCGCATAGCTTTGCTTGAAGCTGATGTTTCTTTAGTGGTTGTTAAAGATTTTATTGCCAAAATACAAGAAATAGCAATTGGTCACGAAGTATTTAAAAGCGTGTCCCCTGGTCAAATGATTGTTAAAATTGTTCATGATGAGTTGGTCAATTTACTTGGTAGTACAAAATCAGAAATTAATATTGATACCAAGCCACCAGCAATAATCTTGGCAGCTGGTTTACAAGCCTCAGGAAAAACAACTTCTTGCGCCAAATTAGCCAATTTACTAAAGCGCAAGGATAAAAGAATTTTACTTGCTTCACTTGATATTTACAGGCCAGCAGCTGCTGAACAATTACAAATTTTAGCTCAACAATTACAGATTGATTGCGCTGATTTTGATCCGTCAAAATCGCCTCTTGAATTAGCTAAAAGCGCTAAAAAAAGGGCTATTGAATATAGCTATGATATTTTAATTTTAGATAGCGCTGGAAGAAATGTGTTAGATAAAAAAATGATGCAAGAAGTTACAGAAATAGAGCGCGAAATAAATCCAGTAGAAACTTTGCTGGTTGTAGATTCAATGATTGGTCAAGAAGGAGTTAATGTCGCCAATAGCTTTAAAGAAAGTCTTAACCTAACGGGCATCATACTAACTCGTCTTGATGGCGATTCTCGCGGAGGTGCTGCTTTAACAATGAAAGCAGTAACAGGTTGTCCAATAAAATTTATTGGTGTTGGTGAAAAAATAGATGATTTTGAAGAATTTAATCCCGACCGTATTGCATCTCGTATCTTTGGCATGGGAGATGTTGTAACATTAGTTGAAAAGGCTAAAGATTTTCTTGATGAAGAAAAAGCAGAAAAAACCGCTAGAAAATTAGCTAAAGGACAATTTGATTTTAACGATTTATTGTCGCAGATAAAAAATATGAAAAAAATGGGCGGTATCGCCAAAATTGCCAAAATGCTACCAGGAATGAGTAAAATTCAAGAGCAAATCGATGCCAGAGGAGGGCTTGATAAAGAAATAAAATTACAAGAAGCTATAATTCTATCTATGACAAAACAAGAAAGAGCTAAGCCTGATTTATTAAACTCTTCTCGTAAAAGACGTATTGCGCTTGGCTCAGGCGCAACAATTCAACAGCTAAATAGCTTACTTAAAAAATATAAACAAATGCAAAAAATGCTACGCAAAGTTGGGGGGAAAGATCCAGCAGAAATTGAGGGGATGCTTAAGCAATTTTCTAATTCAAAAACTCCCAATTTTGGCAATATTGTTAATATAAATAAATAATTAATGCCATCATTTACCCAAACAAAAAATCTTAATTATAGCGCTAAACAGATGTTTGATTTGGTTATGGATATTGAAAAATATCCAGAGTTTCTTCCTTGGTGTAAAAAATCTCATATTTTTAGAAGAATTGACGATTCTAATCTTGAAGCTGACTTGCTCATTAGTTTTAAGAATATATTTGAGAATTATCGCTCTCATGTATATTTTAATAGCGAAAAAGATGGATATATTATTGATGTTAAGGCAATTTCTGGACCTTTTCGCTTATTAATTAATAATTGGCATTTTATTGAAACTGGAAATCAAAAATGTAAAATAGATTTTCATGTTGAGTTTGAATTTAATTCTAAATTATTAACCAAATTAATTGGTTTGATTTTTAAAGAAGCTAGTAAGAAGATGGTCAAAGCCTTTGAAGAAAGAGCTAAAAAAATTTATTCATAAATATGACTTACGATAAAAAAAATGTCTTTGCTAAAATAATTCGCAAAGAGTTACCGGCACAAATTATTTACGAAGATGAACATATATTATCTTTTGCCGATATTTCTAAAGCTGCGCCAGTTCATATTTTGGTTATACCTAAAGGACGATATGTAAACTTGGTTGATTTTACTAATAACGCCAATATCAATGAAATAGCTCACTTTTTTAAAAAAGTAAGTGAGATAGCTAAAAAATATGGCGATAATGGTTTTCGTATAATTTCTAATACAGGTCATGATGCAGAGCAAACAGTTGAACATTTTCATGTTCATATTTTAGCTGGCAAAAAATTGGGCCCGTTACTAGATAAAACCTCTATGCAAATGGTGTAATTTTTTATAAATTGTAAGTATGATAAAAACAAAAGCAAATTGTGCGACGCAAATGGTGCATCTAGCACGCAACCCTAAAGAGCAAGGATGGATGGTTAATCCACCAATCTATCAAACTTCAACTATTGTATTTCCCAAATTAAAAGATTTGCTATACGCAGAAAGAGGTTATTCTGATAACAACAAAGTAAAACCCTATGAGTTAAAATATGGTCGCTATGGTACGCAATCAAATTTTACTTTAGAAAAGGCCATAGCAAAATTAGAAAATGGCTATAATAGCTTTGTAACATCTTCTGGAGCCGCAGCTATTAATACAGCATTAATTGCCTTTTTAGGAAAAGGAGATCACATGTTATTGGTTGATAACACCTATTCTCCAACAAGATCTTTTGCTGATAAATTTCTTAAAAAATTTGGTATCGAGACAACTTATTACGATCCAAGAATTGGTGGCGACATTAAAAATCTAATCAAGGAAAATACCAAGGTGATCTTCATGGAATCTCCAGGCTCTCTAAGCTTTGAAATTCAAGATGTAAAAGCAATTTGTAAAGTAGCTAAGGCCAATAATATAGTAACTATAGTTGATAATTCTTGGGGTAGCGGTATTTACTACAAACCACTCAATCATGGAGCCGATGTTTCTGTAATAGCTGCCACTAAATATATCAATGGCCACTCTGACGTAATGATGGGCGCTATTACTATCAAGAAAAAGCATTTTCGTGTCATGTATGAAGCCTTTCGCTATATGGCTGTAACAGCAGCACCTTTTTCATGCTACTTAACTCAAAGGGGTTTTAGAACTGCAAAATTGCGCATGGATCAATCCTTTAAAACCGCATTATCTCTAGCTAAATGGCTTGAAACAAAAGATGAGATTTATAAAGTATTATATCCGGCACTTGAATCAAGTATTGACCACAAGATTTGGAAAAGAGATTTTACAGGCGCTGCTGGTTTATTTACAATTATCTTAAAAAAGAAATATAGTAATGAAGCTTTGGCAAGAATGATTGATAATCTAAATTACTATGGCCTTGGCTACTCTTGGGGCGGATATGAATCATTGATATTACCTTGCAATGTTGCCGCAGTTAGATCTGAAACAAAATGGCCTTATGGTGAAAAAACCTGTTTACGAATTAGTGTTGGATTAGAAGATTTACAAGATTTAAAGCAAGACTTAGAAAACGGATTTAAAAGATTAAAAAATGAACAAAATTAAACAGATAGCAGATAATTTTACCAATCAGCTAACAAACGTATCTAATAAGCAAGATTTAGAAAATATCAGAATAAATTTTTTAGGCAAAAAAGGATATATAAATACTCTTTACAGTGAATTGAAAGAAGTTGATGTCAGTCAAAAAAAAGAATTCGGTGCCCACATCAATGACTTAAGAGATGAAATAGTAATAAAAGTAAATGAGATTAAAAATAAGTTAGAATCCGAAGAAATTAACAAAAAATTAGCTAATGAAAAGCTAGATCTAACCGAGCCTTATAGATTACAAAATATTGGATTTTTGCATCCCTTAACCAAAACAATAGAAGAGGTTAAAAATATCTTACATAATCTGGGATTTGAATTTGCCACAGGGCCAGAAGTGGAAGATGATTTTCATAATTTTAGCGCCTTAAATATCCCCAAAGACCACCCAGCGAGACAAATGCAGGATACTTTTTATCTTAAAAATTCTCAACTCTTACTTCGAACTCATACGTCTAATACTCAAATTCGTAAAATGCTTAATTGCAAACCACCAATGCAAATTGCTTCCTTGGGAAAAGTTTTTCGCTATGATTATGATAAAACTCATACACCAATGTTTCATCAAGTTGAGGGCTTTGCCGTTGGCAAAAATATTACCATGAGTAATTTAAAATGGGTTTTGCAAGAATTTTTGCAGCAATTTTTTGAAAATAATAATATTGAATTGCGTTTTCGTCCTAGCTTTTTTCCATTCACCGAGCCTTCAGCCGAGGTTGATATAAATTACAGTATCGACGATCAAAGAAGAATAAAAATAGGCAAAGGTGATAAATTTATGGAAATCTTAGGTTGCGGCATGATTCATCCCAATGTTTTAAATAATTGCCATATTGATTCATCGAAATTTCAAGGATTTGCTTTTGGCATTGGTATTGAAAGGTTGGCTATGCTGAAATATGGCATCAATGATTTAAGAATGCTTTTTGAGAATGATGTAAGATTTTTACAGCATTATGGTTTTTAGATTTTTTTAAAAGACCGCTGCAAATCAATTAATACCAATTCTCATCTAAAAATGAACAATATGACAAAATATTTTTGATATTAAAACTAAGAAAGAAGAAAGCTGTACGCCCATATAGTTTGAATCTTTTTTTAATTTTAGTCGAAAAGATAAAGAATTTAATCGCTTATTTTTAACTGTTTTAAAGATGAACTTTGGTATAACTTTTAAAAAACTAGAATACTTGTATTTTATTAATTTATTCTTTATAATATTTTTCCTTGTTATACCAAATCCAATCTTTAAATAAAATTATAACAAAATATTTTTTAAGATAAAAATTTTAAAATCATTTTTAGCCAAAAATATGAAGTTAGAATTTTAATTTTCCTTAAAACCTTTAAAGATGGTATTTGGTATTATGTAAACATCTATCAAAATTGTTTTATATTTTATGGAGAGGTGGCCGAGCGGTCAATGGCAGCAGACTGTAAATCTGCCCGCGTTAGCGTACGCAGGTTCGAATCCTGCCCTCTCCACCATAATTTATCTTTCCCATCTTTAATTGTTTTTTAACCAAGAAATTAACTTATACCAATTCCCATCTAAAAATGAACAATATGACGAAATATTTTTTAAGATAAAAATTGTAAAAAATGCAAGTCCTATGCCTATATGACTTAAGGCTTTTTGCAATTTCTAGCCAAAAAGATAAAGAACTTAATCACTTATTTTTAATTGCTTTAATTATGAATTTTGGTATTAGTTGATTTGTAGGGATCCTTCAAGTTGAATGAATTACGACAATCTTAAAAAAATATAAAGTCAGATCTCTAGCAATTTTAAATATAAGAAACTATGAAAATAAAGTGATACCTTATTGCTGATCTTGAGAGGATTCTTGCTCTTGTAAATCTTCAACCGTAGAATTAACTATATTATCTTTTTCATATTGATCTTGAGCGGATTTTATTAAGTTTTCTTCTTCTTGAGATTTTATTTTTTCAGCTTTTTTAGCTTCTTTTGCAGAGTTAATTATATCATCAACTTCTGATTCATTTCTACAAACTATGATCTGCACATTAAATTCTGCATCTGGATGTAAAGAGACCTTTGCACTAAATATCCCAATTTCTTTTATTTGATTTTGTAAGAAAATATGAGATCTTACAATCGCCTCATTTTTAGCAAGATTGTTAATTTTATCAGCTATAATAGCAGAAGTAACTGAACCGTAAAGCCTTCCGTCATCAGATGCATTTTCAACTATGATGATATTTTTACCAATTACTGCTTTTTTTACTTCATTGGCTAAGTCTATTATTTTTTGATTTTCTTGTTCAAAATGCTTTCTTTTTTCTTCGAAAGTTTTGTTATTTGCTTCAGTAAAGCATATAGCTTTTTTGTTAGGAATTAAAAAATTTCTGCCGTAACCGTTTTTAACTTCAACAACATCGCCAATTTTACCAAGGCCAGAAACTGAAGATATTAGAATAACTTTCATTTAAGTAACTATTAAAAATTGTCGATAAATATTAAGAAATATCTATCTTTTTGATTGGAGATAATAAAGCAAGTTGTCTTGCGCGCTTAATAGCTATAGCTAAAGCTTTTTGTTTTTGTGGAGAAACATGAGTAACTCGACTAGGATATATCTTACCCCTCTCGGATAAAAATTTATCAAGCAGAGAAATATTTTTATAGTTTATCTCTGAAATTTCAAAGTCTTCTAAGGGGCACTTTTTCTTTTTTCTAGAGAAAACACCTTGATTAACTAATGATATCTTTAGAAGATCTTCTTCGTTGTTATTTACGTTATTTTGATTTTCTTTCATATACTATACTAAACTTCGATTCGAACATTGGCAATTTTAAGATCAAGATTGCTTGAGTCTTTTTTATCTTTATTTTTTGATGGTTTGTAGTTAGATGCTTTATCAGATAAAAATAAAGAAGTTTTTTGATCGTGAGATTTAACTTTAAAGGTAAAACTTCTTAGTACATTTTCATTAAATCCGATTATTCTTTTTAGTTCATTGATTGTTTCAACATCAGCTTCTGTGTTAATTAAGAAATAATGACCTCTAGAATATTTGTTGATTTTATAAGCAAAATTTCTTAAACCCCAATATTCGGTAGATATGATTTTACCTTTGCCGTCGGTAATAATTTTAGAGAATTTATTACATAATTCATCAACTAGATCGGCAGTTAAGTCTTGTCTAGCTATAAAAATAGTCTCGTATAGAGCCATAAATAAAACAATTCAGTTGGTTATCTAACTACGATAATTCCAATTTTATGGAAATTATTTATTAGATGATAAAAACTTAAAAAAAGTTAAGTGACTTAAAAAAATATTTAGTTAAATTTTAATTGCAAGATTAATTATATTGATTCCATAAAAATGCAAATCACGAATCGTAAAGCACATTTTAATTATACAATTGAAGAAGAGATTGAAGCTGGTATTGTTCTTGTGGGTAGCGAGGTTAAGTCAATTCGTCAAGCTAAAGTTAGTTTAAATGAGTCTTATATAGCTTCAATCAAGGGTGAATTATTTTTGGTTAATGCTAATATTGCTGAATATAAAGGAGCAAATAACTTTAATCATGATCCGCTGCGTCCTAGAAAATTATTATTACATAAAAAACAAATAGAAAAATTAATTAGTAAAATTGAAATAAAAGGTTATTCGATAGTTCCTCTTAGGATATTTTTTAATACAAAAAATTACGCTAAAATTGTTATAGGTGTTGGAAAGGGTAAAAAATTATATGATAAAAGAGATACTATAAAAAAACGTGATGAACAGAGACGTTTGCAACGAGAAAGCGATTAATTATGCTACTTGATTCTTTATTAAATATCAAAGGTGTTGGTCAAAATATTGAAAAAAATTTAACTTCTTTGGTTGGTGGTAATAGAATATTTGATCTTTTATTGCATAAACCAGTTAGGATTGAGAAAATAAATTTTCAGCCGCGTCTTTTTGACGTTAAAAATGATGAACTTGTTGTAATTAAAGCAAAAGTTGAATCTCATCATAAACCAACAAAAGCTCGCGCGCCTTATAAGGTTGTTTGCTATACCCCTACCGGATTTGTCACTTTAGTTTTTTTTAAAATATTTCCAAATCAGATAAAGCAAATGCCTATCGGTCAAGAAATTGCCATATTTGGCGTTTTGCAAAAAAAATCTGATGAAAATCAAATATCTCATCCAGAGCTAATATTTGATGCTGACAAGATTGATCTAATGCCAAGAGTAAAAATAATATATCCTTTAAAATTTCCTCTTAGTAATAAATTTTTGAATTCCAAGATTCAGCAAGTTTTGTTTGATATCGATAAAAATCAGCAAAAAATTGATCAAGAAAAATATGAATGGATTGATAACAATCTTAAAAAAAGAAAGGGTTGGCCAAATTTCTTAGATAGTTTGCAATATTTGCATTTTAGAAATATACCTAAGTGGAATTTTGCTTCAAAAGATGATAAGTTAAATAATCGTGATAATGATTTTAATTCAATAAAAATACCAGGCGAGTTTAACAAGGCCAATGAAAGATTGAGTTACGATGAATTTCTAGCGTGGCAGTTTTCTTTTATGCTGGCTAAAAAATTTAATAAAAATCAAAAAAAGAAGCTAGAGTTAACTAAAGATTTATTGAAGCAATTTATTGATAATCTTCATTTTTCTTTAACTAATTCACAGCAAAAAGCTATCGATGAAATAGCAAAAGAAATATCTTCGAGTAAAAAAATGTTACGTCTTTTACAGGGTGATGTTGGTAGTGGCAAAACTTTAGTTGCTATTGCTAGCTGTTTACAGGTAATTTCAGCTCAAAAGCAATCTTGCGTTTTATGTCCAACAACTGTTCTTGCTAAGCAACATTTTAAATATTTTAAAGATTTTCTGTCAAATTTAGATATTAAAATTGAAGTTTTAACTTCTTCAGCAACTAAAAAGCAGAAATCAAATATTATAAAAAATCTTCAAGGACAAAATATTGATATTTTAATAGCTACTCATGCAGTTTTAGAGGATGATATTAAATTTAAAGATCTGGGATTGGCTATAATTGATGAGCAGCATCGCTTTGGAGTTGTTCAGAGATTGAAGCTGGTTAGTAAAGGACGTGACGTTGATACATTGTTAATGAGCGCAACGCCTATTCCAAGAAGCTTGATGATGTCTTTTTATGGCGATATGGATATTACCATTTTAAATGAAAAGCCAAAAAATCGTCAATTAATCACAACTTCAGTTATATCACAATCTAAATCTATAGAAATTTGCGATGCTATTAAAAGAAATATTTTTGAGGGCAAGAAGGTTTATTGGATTTGTCCTGCAATTGATAGTAAATCAGTTAAAAAGCCCGAAGATCACTTTGCAAAAGAAGTTGAGGTTGAAGATGAATTAGAAAATGTTACAAATAAATATAATGAATTATCAAAGATAATTAACAAAGAATATCTTGCTATTATTCATGGCCAGATGAAAGAAAAGGAAAAAGAAGAAGTAATGAATGATTTTGCTAATTGCGAAGGCAAAGCTAAACTTCTTATAGCAACCACAGTTATAGAGGTTGGTATTGATGTGCCAGATGCAACAATAATAGTTATTGAAAATGCTGAAAGATTTGGACTTGCGCAACTTCATCAAATAAGAGGCCGTGTCGGCAGATCTGATAAAAAATCTTACTGTATTTTGCTTTATGGTAAGAAGCTTGGAAAAAGCGGTATTAGGCGTTTATCTATTTTAAAAAATTCTAATGATGGTTTTTATATTGCTGAGCAAGATTTAAAAATAAGAGGTAGTGGTGATTTGATTGGCACAAAACAAAGTGGTTTTCCTAATTTTAAAATTGCTAATCTTGAAGATAATTATGATTTGATGCAGATTGCTAACGAGAATGCAGAATTTATTTTAAGAAGTGACCCTGATTTATCAAAAGATATTAATAAAAAATATCGCTATTTGATAAAGCTTTTTGGTTACGATGAATGTTTGGAGATGATAAAAAGTGGTTGATATAAAAATTTATAACAAAAGTTGTCAACATTTTGGTGAATGCGGAGGTTGTTTTTATGATAAAATCAATGATGATAATTATCGAGAAAATAAAATATTAGATCTTGCTAAAAATATAAAAAATTTATCTTGTGATGATATCAATTATGTGTGGTTTGATCTATATTCTAGGCGTAAAGCGGTTTTTCATATTAATTCATCAAATGAAATAGGGTTTTTTGCCGCCAAATCAAAAGATATTGTTAAGATTAAGCAATGTTTAATTTGCGATAAAAATGTTTTTAATTTAAAGAATGAATTAGAATTATTTTTGCAATCTTTTAGTAAAAATTTATTACAAAATGCTATTATTACAAATTTTGATAATGGTCTTGATCTGTCTTTGATAGCAAAAAAAGATTTAACTTTTAAGCAAAATCAAAAATTAATAAAGTTTGCTCAAGAACAAAATATTAATATATCTTATAGCTTTTATAATAATGAATTTTTGCCAATTTTTATAGCAAGAAAAAATAAAATAAATCTTACAGAATATAATCTTGATTTAGATTCTAGTATTTTTATTCAAGCTAATAGAGATTTTTTGCAATTGATTATAAATTTGATAAAAAAAGAAATTCAAGATATCAATCAAGCAAAGATAGCTGATATATATTGTGGTTTTGGTGTTTATAGTTTTGCTATTATTGATTTAGTAAAAAATATTGTAGCCTATGAGGGAAGTAATAATATGATAAAAATGCTGCAGAAAAATATTAAAAATCATAATTTAGGATCTAAGATTTTTGCTAAAATGCAAGATTTAATGCAAAATCCAATTAGTAATAAAGAGCTTAATAAATTTGATTTAGTGATTATAAATCCACCAAGAAACGGCGCGACTCCGCAAATTAAAGAAATTGCAAAAAGTAATTTAAAAAAAATAATTTATATTTCTTGTAATCCTAAAACTTTTGATTTTGATAGTAGTGTATTAATTGGATCCAATTTTAAAATTAAAAAATTAACTGTATTTGATCAATTTATTGGATCGAAGCACCTAGAAATAGTTGGTATTTTTGACAGATATGATTATTAATCAACTAATCTCTAGCAATTTATTATACTTCTTTCGAAACTGCCAAATTTTGGCAATTTTGTCGTTATTAAAAATTTTTGTAATTTACTTGCATCAGTGTACGCTAAAATTTCAGAAATTTTTAATGCTTATAAATTACTCAAGATTTAATTGTTTCGAAAGAAGTCTATTATTAAATTTTAATCAATTTTAACCTAAAATAAAATGTCCAAAGAGCAAAATTTGCAAAAGATAAAAGATTTAGAGCTTGCATTTGGCAATACGCCGTTAATTGAAGTGACTTTTAAATTTAAAGATAAGTTGCGTAAAATTTATGGTAAATATGAAGCTTTTAATTTTAGCGGCTCAATAAAAGATCGTATTGCTATCCATATTTTAAAAAAGGCCTATGAAAAAAAAGAAATTAAAAGTGGTGACATGATTGTTGAAGCTACCAGTGGCAATACCGGTATTTCTTTTGCCGCATTAGGTCGCGCTTTAGGTCATAAAGTTCGTATCTATATGCCAGATTGGTTAAGTGTTGAAAGATATGCTAAGATTGAATTATTAGGTGCTGAAGTAATTAGAATAACTAAAGAGCAAGGAGGTTTTGTACGCTCTATCGAAGAGGCAAGAAAAATGGCTTCCCAGAATGATGATGTTTATTGTCCTGAGCAATTTACTAATATTGAAAATGTCAATGCTCATGCTTTAACTACGGCACCAGAGATTTTTCAGCAATTAAAATCAATAAATCTTGATCTACATCATTTTGTTGCTGGCGTTGGTACTGGTGGCACTATTATGGGTATGTTAAAATATTGCCAAGAAAATAACAAAAATGTTAGATGTTATCCTATGGAGCCTCTAAATTCACCTACTTTAACCACTGGAGGAAAGAAAATTGGCAAACATCGTATTCAAGGAATAAGTGATGAATTTATTCCTGACATTGTTAATCTAAAAAAACTTGATCATATAATTAGTGTTGATGATGGTGATGCTATAATAATGGCGCAAAAGCTTAATAAATGCGGTCTTTCTGTTGGTATATCAACTGGTGCAAATTTTATAGGAGCATTAAAAGCGATCATCGACAGACCAGAAAATGAAATTGTGGCGACTATTTTTTGCGACTCAGCACTTAAATATTTTTCCACTGATTTATGTCGTAAAGAGCCAGTAAAACTTGGTTTTTTAAGTACTGATATTGAAATATTAGGATATAAATTTATCAAATAAATTAATATGACTAACGATACGATACCGCAATGGGATTTAACTGATTTTTATCAATCAATTGATGATAAAAAAATTGATCAAGATTTATTGCAAATAAATCAAGAAACTAACGATTTTTCTAAAAAATATAATACAAAAATTAATCAATTATCGGCTAAAGAATTATTCTTAGCTATTGAAGAATATGAGAAAATATCAGAAAAAATAGGTAAAATTGCTAGCTATTCTTATTTGATATACGCCTCAGATACTTCAAATCCAATTAATTTAACTTTTTTCCAAAATAATAGTGAGAAATTAAGTGAATTTGAATCTAAATTATTATTTTTTACTATAGAAATTAATAAAATTAGTGAAAAAGACATCGATTCTTTGCTTAAAGATTCAGCTTTAAATTATTACAAGCCATTTATTCGTGATATAAGATCTTTTAGAAAATTTCAATTATCAGAAGAATTAGAAAAATTTAATCTTGAAAAATCAATTACTGGTTACTCTGCTTTTGTTAGACTTTTTGACGAAACTGTAAATAATCTAAAATTTAGTTATCGCGATCAAATCCTTTCGTGCCAAGAAATTTTTGATTTAATGTCTAATCAAGATGAAAAAATCAGAAGAGATGCTGCTAAAGCTATTGGTAATACTCTTAGCAAGGAAGCAAAATTATTTGCCTTCATAACAAATATTTTAGCTAAAGATAAGGCTATAAATGATAGTTGGCGTGGCTTTAAAAATCCAATTTCATCACGCAATTTGAGTAATTTTATTGAAGATGAGATTGTTGAGCTTTTAATTAAAAAAGTTAAAGAAAATTATCAAAATATTTCTCATCGTTATTACAAAAAGAAAGCTCAAATATTAGGTAAGGATTATTTGAATTACTGGGATCGTAATGCCCCATTAAATAAAGATAATAATAAAATATCTTGGATTCAGGCTAAAGATTTAGTTTTATCAGCATATGGTGAATTTTCTTTGCAAATGGCTGAAATTGGTGAGAAATTCTTTAAAAACAATTGGATTGATGCAAAAGTTGTAAAAGGTAAAGATAGCGGAGCATTTTCTCATCCTTGCGTGCCTTCTGTGCATCCATATATTTTAATGAATTATCAAGGAAGGGTTAGAGATGTTATGACTTTAGCTCATGAACTAGGTCATGGTGTGCATCAATATTTATCAGCTTCTCAAGGTTATTTAATGTCATCAACTCCATTGACTCTATCAGAAACAGCTTCAGTTTTTGGGGAACAATTAACTTTCCAAAAAATACTAAAAAACGAAAATGATGAAAGCAGAAAAAAAATAATCATTGCTAACAAAGTTGAAGATATGATTAACACTGTTATTCGTCAAATTGCATTTTTAGAATTTGAGAAAAAGGTTCATGATGAGCGTAAAAAAGGCGAAATATCTTTAGAAAAATTATGTGATTTTTGGATTGAAATTCAACAAGAAAGCTTAGGGCCAATTTTTAAATATGACGAAGAATATAAGTATTTTTGGTCATATATTCCGCATTTTATTCACTCACCTTTTTATGTATATTCCTATGCTTTTGGTGATTGTTTGGTAAATTCTCTTTATGGCATATATCAAGATGGTACAATTAAAGATTTTAGCAGTAAATATATTGATATGTTAAAATTAGGAGGAATTAAGCATCACAAGGAAATGCTTAAACCTTTCGGCTTGTCAATTAAAGATGAAAATTTTTGGCAAAGTGGTTTAGATGTTATCATTGATTATATCGATAAGATTTAAACCTAAATCCGTCAATAGAAAACTAATTTATACCAATTCCCATCTAAAAATAAACAATATGACAAAATATTTTTTAAGATAAAAATTGTAAAAAATGCAAGTCCTATACCTATA
>JALQXY010000124.1 GCA_023262945.1 Rickettsiales bacterium
AAATTTCTATTTAAGATTGCGAGATTATACCAATTACCACCTAAAAACCATAAAAACTAAACAATCTGACTTTATCTCTTTGGCTTGAGATTTAATCAAATAAAACAGTTTTAACAACTGTTTTATCATTAAATCGGCCAAGAAAAGCTTCAAGTTGTTGGGTATACAGCTTTCATTTTTCTTAATTTTAATCTCAAAAATCTTTCGAATTTAATTCGTTTAAAGATGAACTTTGGTATTAGTTTATGATTTGATTAATAAATATTCAACTTTAAATTCACTTATATCTTGATACACTATTAATTTACTAAATTGTTAGTTTAAAATATAATGTAGATCTAAATCAATTTTCTATTAACGGATCTAGGTTAATACTAGAAATATCATGGTTTGGTTTTTTAACGCTGGCAAATTCTTTTCTTCTTAATAAATTTTGTCTAAGAGCTGAAGATAATTTTTTTGTTTTAGTATTTTGTTGTTTTATATTTTTAGTATTTTGTTGCATGTTTTTTGTTGTCATGATTGACTTGCCTCAAATTGTTTATGATATAACTTAGCGTAAGCGCCATTTTTCTTAAGTAGAGTTTTATGAGTACCTTCCTCAACTATTTTACCGTTTGATATTACTACTATTTTATCGGCGTGCATAACCGTTGATAAACGATGAGCAATTACTATTGAAGTCTTGTTTTTCATTAATTTTGCCAAAGCATCTTTGATTAATTTTTCAGAAATTGGGTCAAGAGCAGAAGTTGCTTCATCAAGTAAAAGAATTGGCGAGTTATATAATATGGCACGAGCAATAGCAATCCTTTGTCTTTGGCCGCCGGAAAGCCTTATACCATTTTGACCTACTTTAGTTTCATATTTATCTGGCAATTCTTGTATAAATTGATCGGCTTCAGCCATTTTAGCAGCTTCAATTATTTGTTCTTTAGTGGCATTTTCTTTGCCATAGCGAATATTTTCTATTATAGTATCGTCAAATAGCATCACTTCTTGATTAACAACCGACATTGAGCTACGCAAAGAGCTGATGGTTAGATCTCTGATATCATGATTATCGAGTTTAATAGATCCTGATGATGGATCGTAGAAGCGTAGAATCATACTCATAATAGTCGATTTACCACCGCCAGAATGACCTACTAAAGCAGTGGTTTTGCCCGCTGGTATAGAAAGATTTATCTTATCGAGAGCTAATTTGTCGTCAATATAGCTAAATGATACATTATCAAAATTAATATCACCTTTTACTTTTTTGATATCAATTTTAATAGCATTTGGTTTATCGACTATTTCTGGTTTTTTGTCTAGCATTGTATAAATTCTGGTTAACGAAGCTAATCCAAGTTGTACCCCAGAGTTCATTCCAGATACTGATTTTAATGGGCGATAAGCCATTAACATAGCTGTAAAAAAAGAAAAAAATGCCCCTGGAGTTGTGGTGCCTTCAATAACTTGCATACCACCATACCATATTACAGCTGCAACTCCAATGCCTCCAAGTGTTTCAACAAAAGGCGAGGCTATGAGTGATATGCGTGACATCTTTTTACCCATTATAAAAACATTTTCTATTATTTTTTTCATGCGACCTATTTCAAAATTCTCACAATCATAGGCTTTAACCAGCTTAGAATATTGCAAAGTATCACTCATCTGACTATTAAATTTACCTGCTAAATCTAAATCTTTATAAGATAAGTTGCGTAATTTCTTGCCAATTTTGTAAATTGGATAAGCTGCCAAAGGAAATCCAACAAAAGCTACCAATGATAATTCAACACTTTGATAAAACATAACAGCTATAAGACCAATCAATGTAATGAGCTGCTTTATAAAGCCATTAATTGCCGTATTTATCATGCCAACGACGCGACCAACTTCATTTAATATACTGGCCATCATATTTCCTGATGAATTTTGATTAAGTTCTGCTATATCTGATTTTATAAAATGAGAATATACTTCTAATCGCATATCAGAAGTGATTCGCAAAGACATAATATTCATGGTCAAAAGCTGAAAATATGTAGCAAAGCCTTTAATTATAGTTACAATTAAAACGGCGAATGGTATCATAATTAATGCTCCTTGCTTTTTGTCGACAAATACCGAATCAAGGGCTGGCTTGACAAGCCATGCATGTATAGATGTTGTGCCAGCAATAACTAGCATTAAAATTGCTGAAATAGAAAAGGTGCGCCAATGAGGAAAGATATATTCTTTAGTCACTCTTTTAACGAGATAGCTAGTATTGGAATAGTCAATTGACTTAGAATTCATAACTTTTAATTTAAAATTTAGATAAATTAAGATATTTGCATAAATTTCAATTTTAAGAAAATTTTATTTTTTAATTCTTGATGCATAGAGTTATGCATGGATTTAAAAAATTAAAACAACAACAGAATTGCCAAAAGAATATGTAAAGCTCCTTTATTTATTTAAATTCCTGTAGAATTTTTCTTAAAATTAATTCAATTTGAAAGAGTTCTTAATATTAAAAACATTATGATTAATATATTCAATATTTTTAAAGAACAATTTATCACATCTTTAAATAAGATATCTAAAGATTTAAAAATAGAAATCACAGAGGAATTATTAAAAAATATTATTGTTGAGCCAACTAAGGATAATAAACACGGTGACCTAGCTTGTAACATAGCTATGGTTATGATAAAAAATTTTGTAGAAAGTGATATAAAAAATCCAAGACAATTAGCTCAGATAATAATAGATAATTTATCGAAGCAATATATTACAAATATTGATATTGCTGGACCTGGATTTATCAATATAAAAATTAAAAATGAATTATTGCATTATGTTATTTGTGAAGTTGTTAATAATCAAAAAATTATATTAGATAACATAGGCAAGGGTATTAAGGTTAACCTTGAATATGCTTCTCCAAATCCCACTGGTCCAATTCATGTGGGTCACACTCGTGGTTCTATTTATGGTGATGTTTTAGCAAATTTATTGAAAAGAGTTGGTTATGATGTGCTTCGCGAATATTATATTAACGATGCGGGGTCACAAATTTTAACATTGCTTAAATCAGCTTATTTAAGATATTTACAAGCTTGTGGCCAAGATGTTGAAATAGGAGAGGGGCTATATCCTGGTCAATATCTTGTATCTATTGGCGAAGATATAAAAACAAAATTTGGTCTAAAATTACAAGATTTGGGTGAAGATAAGGCTTTATTAGAAATCAGAGATTTTGTTGTTGAATCGATGATTGAAATTATTAAAAAAGATTTATCATCTTTAGGTATAAAGCATGACAGCTATTTTTCTGAGAAAAAGAATTTGCACGATAATAATAAAATAAAAGAATCAATAAATATTTTACGCCAAAAAAATCTAGTTTACGAAGGTTTTATTGAAGCTCCTTTAACTAAAAAAGGTCAACAGCAGGCTAATGTTGAAAAGCAAACATTGTTTAAATCTACCCAATTTGGCGATGATCAAGATCGCGTTGTTTTAAAATCTAATGGCGACCCCACATATTTTGCTGGTGATATCGCTTATAGCAAATCTAAAATTGAGCGCGGAGCTAAAATTTTAATTATGCCACTTGGTTACGATCATGCTGGTTATGTTAAAAGATTGACTGCTGTTACTAAAGCCCTTAGTAATGATGAGGTGCAAATGAAGATAATTTTATGTCAGCTAGTCAAATTTGTAAAAGATGATAAGCCGTTAAAAATGTCAAAAAGAGCGGGTAATTTTATTACTGCTAAGCAAGTTATTGATGAAATTGGGCCCGATGTTTTACGATTTATGATGCTTTCTCGTAAAAATGATGTTCCATTTGACTTTGACTTAGCTAAAGTGGTAGATCAATCAAAAGATAATCCTGTATTTTATGTACAATATGCTCATGCTCGTTGTTGTTCTATTTTGCGTAATTTAGAAAAAGATAATTTGCATTTTTATACAAAGATAATTGATTTAATTGAGCAGGGAAAATGTAAATCACTAAATTTATTGCAAGATAATAGTGAAATTGAATTGATGATAAAGATTGCAAATTTCCCTAGAATTATTGAAGCATCCGTAAGAAGCTATGAACCGCATAGAATTGCTTTTTATTTACAAGAATTATCAGCTATTTTTCATTCTTTATGGAATAAGGGAAATGATAATAAATCTTTAAAATTTATCATCGAAGATAATTTTGACTTAACTTGCGCTCGAATATTTCTAGTATTTGCTATAAAAAATATCATAGCAAATGCTTTGGAAATATTTAGTATTAAGGCTATTGAGGAAATGAAATAATGGAAGATTTTGGCTACAGAAGAAGTAGTAATTTTAAATTACCAAAATTTGCAAAAAAAACCATATTATCAGCTATGGCTTTTATATCCTTGATAAGCTTTTTATATGTAACTATTTTTGCTTATCAATATTTTTATCAAAAAGACAGCAAAGCCATTAAAATAATAAAATCATCAACAAATCCAATTAAAGTTTATGCCAAATATAAAAATGAAGAATCTTCAAATGAGTTGATTTATAAAGATATTTTTGAAAAAAATAACAATCCATCAAAGCCTAATAAAATCATTATTAATCCAGAGCCAATTGAACCAGAGGTGTTAGCGGAATCTAAAACCAATCAAGAAAAAGATATTTTTATTGATGCACCATTGCCAAAAAAAGATCTTGAAAAGCAACCTCCTAGAAAGATAATTATTTTTAATCAAGAAGAAGATAAGAATGACAAAATTAATAATATCTTTAAAGGGCAAAGCTCAATTAAGCCGCAAAGAAAATTAGAAAATTCGCCCAATAAAAGAACGATTAGAGTGCAAATTGCTGCTCTTACTTCAGAGGAGTCGGCGCAAATTAGTTGGAAAAAATTAAATAGGCTATATTCAGATTTATTTGCCGATCTTAATTATTATATTGAAAAAGTTAATCTGGGTAGAAGAGGGATATTTTATCGTCTGCAAATAGGAAATTTTTTCGATCAAATAAAAGCTGAAGAATTTTGTCAGAAATATATAGCTAAATCAGGTAAAACTAATGCTGATTGTATAATTGTTGAATAAATAAGTATTTTCTTAATTTTAAGACAAAAAGATAAAGAATTTAATCACTTATTTTTAACTGCTTTAAGGATAAAAATTTGGTATAATATCATCCAAAATGCTTGTAATTAAAAATCTTAAAATTGGTTTTAATAATAATGTTATCATTGATAACTTTTCATTAAAACTTAAGAAAAAAAATATCACGGCTCTTATAGGTCAAAGTGGGTCTGGAAAATCATCGATTGCTTTAGCAATCATGAATCTATTACCTAAGGCAAAAATATCTGGTAGTATATTTTTTGATGATTATGATAATTTATTAGATCTATCTCAAGAAAAAATGTCTCATATTAGAGGCAATGAAATAGCAATGATTTTTCAAGATCCTAATAGTTCTCTAAATCCTTTGCATAAAATTGGTAAACAGATTTCTGAGATAATTTATATACATCAGCCAAAATTATCAAAAAAGCAGATAAAAAATAGAGTTTTAGAACTTTTATCTATGGTCGATCTTAATAATTTTGATAATAGATTAAATGATTATCCTCATCAATTCTCTGGCGGTCAAAAGCAAAGAATTATGATTGCTATGGCTTTAGCAAATAAGCCAAAAATTTTAATTGCTGACGAGCCAACAACAGCACTTGATTATAAAACTTCACAAGAAGTGATAGATTTATTGGTAAGATTAAAAAACAATCTCAATCTATCTATTTTGCTCATTACTCACAATTTGAATATAGTCAAAAAAATTGCTGATGAAAAAATCATTATTGGTAAAAAATTTGATGAAATACCAAGTTTCAGAAAAAACATAATTAAAAATGAACAAAATTTGCTAGAAATATTAAAAGTTGAAAATCTAAACGTATCTTATGGTAAATTTCTAGCTAATAAAAATATTAACTTTTCTTTAAAAAAAGGACAAAATATTGGTATTATCGGGCAAAGTGGCTCAGGCAAATCAACTCTGGCTTTAGCTTTAACTAATTTATGTAAATTTAGCGGTAAAATTGAATTTTTTGACAAAAAGAATTGGCAAGAAGATCAAAAATTATTACGAAGAGAGATACAAATTGTTTTTCAGGATCCTTTTTCTTCGCTAAGTCCTCGTTTCACTATATTTGATATAATTGCCGAAGGGTTAGAGATTCATAATATTGCTAATCAAAATGAAAAGATAAAATTGGTAGATGAGATTTTATCTTTAGTAGACCTAGATTTATCTTTAAAAAATCGTTATCCGCATCAATTATCTGGTGGCCAAAGGCAAAGAGTTGCAATTGCGCGCTCTTTAATTTTAAAACCAAAAATTCTCATTCTTGATGAACCAACTTCTGCTCTTGATTACAAAACTCAAAATGAGATTATAAAGCTCTTGCTAGATTTACAAAAAAAATATCATATTTCTTATATAACCATATCTCATGATTTAGAAGTTATACAAAATCTTTCACATAAAATACTAGAAATAAAAGATGGATGTCTGATTTAGGTTTTTTGATTATTAATCTGTGTATAAACTAGTTGTTCTTTCAACAAAGAGATATTTTTAACAAAAGAATTTAGAAAAGCCATAGTACTTAATGCTACTTTGGCTTTGAGAAATTATTTTGCCAAGAAGTATATTAAAGTTAAAAAATAACAATAAAGTTCATCTTAAAGTAGTTAAAAATGGTAAGATGACGTCCCTCTACCAAAAAAAAACTCAATAGTCTAATGTATTCGTATATAAGATGTCCTCTGGCTATGTTTGGATGTGCGTTCAATTATGTATTCTATGCCAGTGGGCTTTTGCCTCATGACAATCCATATATGGTTTTTTATATCAATTTAATGATGTATATTAATTCTACATTTTATACCAGACTAACCATTGAGAATTACGCACAAGTGAAAGGTCGATATGTCGCCGATAAACATAGTGTATGAGTTAGCATGAGTTATCAAGAATTACTCTGTAATTATTCTTCACAAAATTCAGTTTTTTATAATCTTTTGTATTGGATTCATCTATTAAATCATCATCTTCTTCGTCGCCGCATACAGGCATTATTAACTCTTTTAACTCTTTTTTTGACTTATCAATATTAATGCCATGATTTATTTCATAAAATTCTTTATATAATAAATCTTTCAAAAATCCATAAATATATTTTATCACATTCTCTCCGCATTTTCCCACCATCAATACCGAACCTGTCCTGAATATCATAAATGATACTTTTGTATATTCTTCTCTATAAGATTGTCTCTCCTTATCCTTATTAGACTCTAAAAATGGTGGTAATTCTCCAGTTTGAACGAAAAGACTATCCATATCGAGTTTATAATAAAATTCGCACTGTATTCCCGGATAAGAACATGTATCAAAACTGCTCTTAATATTATATTTGTTTTTTAAGAGATAATACAGACGTTCTCTGTCAATATTGAATCCACAATTGAAATTACTGTTTATTAGAACATTCTGCATTTCATCTTTTTTATATGTAATCGTCTCGTTTCCAGGTATCATCTTTAAAAATCGGATAAGAAGGTCTAGAGTTTGAAATAACAATGCGTCTTCTTTTACACCTGGGATTTCCAGTTTTCCGGTATTAAACATCTTAACATGGACTTCTCTATATACATCCTGGAACTTCACTCTCATTATAATAACAACGCAATTATAGAACGCACTCTTCTCTTTAGTCTTTTTACTAATAATGTCTTTCTTACACATTCCAACACTGATTTTCTTAATATCCTTAAACTCTTTTTTCTTTCTTGTCTGTGTAATAGGGCCTTTCGTCGATGAATATACTTTTTCTTCGCTTTTGATTGCTCCGCTTTTGATTGCTTCGCTTTCGCTTTTTATTGCTTGCTTATTGTCGCTTACTGGTCGCTTTTTATATACAGGCGTATTGACATATTGCTCCGCACTAGTAGTGCTTATCATGGAATTCATCTGCGCGTAGATATCGGTAGTATGAGAAACCACGTTTTTCTTAGAACTACTAATATTGAATACTTGATAATAATATTCTCTCTCCAAAAATCCCTCAAGTTCTTCCAATTCTTCTTTAGTATATAGAATAATTTTCATCTGTTTCTTAATCATTCCTTCATCCTCGATATGATATTCTAAGATTGGGAGTTTCCAAAATATATCATATAGGTCCATATCCCTATCAAGATAAGTAATCTTTGTTTTTGTGGAAATATATAGACTCCCACATTTAGGAACTTTTAACAGTTCTGTAGGATTAAGGGATTTGGTGGTATCGATTAGTCTATCGTATTTTAAGAAATTCTCCCATTCTACATTAATATCCATATTTGTTTTGTCTTGTTGGATAGTTAATAATTATTTATCCGTCTTATTTCTAAATATATTATATTCAATTTTAATGTGGGGTCATCAGACATATGTTTATTAATAAATGTTATTTACACTTATTAATAATTATGTAATATTTATGTAATTATTTTGTTATTCATGCCACTTATTTAATGAGATATTAATTATATATTAGTTTCAGTATTACGTGCTTCTATAAATCTAGTTTCATAATGCGCCCGCAAACGATTAGTAATAGTTGAGTCAAAATCATAAAGACTTGCGGGTGAATCCATTACTCTATACCAAACTTCAGAACCTTTACTATATATTTCCGATATTGGTGTTCCAAAATTATCAGACCCATCTACATGAATATCCCAATCGGATTTGTCACTAATCCAATATTTTTGTGTGCTTTTAGCATAATCAGCTATTAAATCTAATATTTTCAATAACAATTGTAATATATGAATTAGATTTTATAATACCATTTAAATTTAATTGTGAATTATTTATAGTATATGTTATATT
>JALQXY010000135.1 GCA_023262945.1 Rickettsiales bacterium
TAACGCTATTAAAAAACAATCTAAAAGAGCTTACAGCACTGCTAAAGAACGCTACAACGCTTCCGCTTCTAAAAGCGCCAAGCCAAAAGGCGGCGGCGGCGATCATCAAGCCGCAACCACAAGGCCAGAGGCCTCAAATGCCGCAACCACAAGGCCACAAGCCTCAAATGCCGCAACCACAAGGCCAGAAGAATCAAAAGATTGACAAAAACCTGATCAATAATACTAATACTAAATCCCATCTAAAATGAACAATATGAAAAAATTCATTTGACCAAAAGAGAAAAATATGCTATAATATAAAAATGATTGATTTTTGTATTAATTTTATAGTTTTATATTTATTGTTTTTAAATCAAATTTAATGCCAATTTTTATCTATAAAAACTACAAACAAACTAACAAAATAATAAATCAATTATTTATTAACTTAAGATATTTATTATGTCTATAAATATTACACTTAAAGATATTAGAGCAATTACAGATCCTGCTGTTGCTTCTATAAGTAAAGTTGACACTAAAGTAGAAGATGTAGAAGATAATAAAAAATTATTAGCAACAATTGTTTTATCTCACATTCATTATTGTCTTCTTGAGGATAAAAAACAAAAAACTTTGAAATCGCATGCTAATGATTTAGAATCACCATTCGTCATTTTTATTCAAGATCAATCTCTTGATAAAAATATTTTTTCTGGTAATTATTATAATAAATTAAAAAAAATCGGAAAAGATAAAACAACTCTTAAACAAGATCAAAATGGTTTTTTTATTGAAATAAGTGATAATGTTGACAAAGGAGTAATCATTGGCCATTCTAAAGATTTCATAACAAAATTTGTAGATGATGCAAAAGATAAAAATCTAGCACAAAAATTAACTGGATTTGCCATATCTAATGCTATTCTTGATTGTAGAGATCAGCAAGAATCAGCGGCAGGTGTATTTAGTGATGAAAAAGCTACAGTAAAATATAAAATCGATGATAACGGGCTGGGTGCTAATGGAGAAGAAATAAAGAAACAAGGATCAACACAACCATCACAAACAGATCACAACCCTTCTTACGCAAATATAGAAGCTTATGTCAACAAAGCAAAAGAATATTCTGATTCGAAAGATGAGATCTTAAAAAAAGTTAAATCATTTACAGAATCATTTCATGATAGAGAGGGCAAACTCACCGCACAAGGCCATGCTTTTAATCTCATTATCACACTAATCGCTGCCAAAAATGAAGGACTTAGCAGTAAGTCTAATGAATTACAAAAAGATATAGAAGAATTGTTGAAAAAAAAAGAAGTAAGAGAAGCTCTTGGTGTTGCTGATGCTAATGATAAAGCAACAATATTTGCTCTTAAAGAAATTGCTTGCGAAACTTCAGTTAGATTTAAAGAGATAATAGAAAGAGTTAAATTCATCAATCCTCCTGAAGGCGACTATAGCAAATCAGCAGACAATCCAGATCGCTTATGCTATAATGCAGAGCTAATACTCAAATCTCAAACAGAAGGGATAGAAAATATTGAATTTGAAAAGGTCAGTAATTTTAATAAATTATTAGATTTTATTAAAGAAGAAGATAGCTTTCAAGGTTTTTTTAAACAAGATAACAGTAAAGGATTAAAGAATCAATTAGAATCGATGATTGAACAAGGAAAGACCAGAGAAGAAAGAGTGAAAGAGCAATCAGAAATTACTGAAAAATTGAAGATAGACCAGTCTTTATTACCAGATCCGAAACGTCGTATCTCTAGAGAATTTGGGTCACCAGCTCCGCCACCAGGAGATCAGTCACCAACTCCGCCACCAGGAGATCAGTCACCAACTCCGCAACGTCGTACATCTGCAGAATTAAATCGGTCACCAATTGCAGGTTTACAAGCTGAGGAGATACTACCAGGTTTATTACCAAGCACTAGTCCAAGATGTGCTGATGCTGATCCTGCAGCGCAGGAGGCAGGTATTCCGAGGGGGGGGATCGTCGCATGTTAGCGGCAACCATCTTACGTCTGCGTGGTGTTAAAAATGCTTTTCTTTTATTTATCTTTTTGCTGCGTTAAGGCGAAAGGTAGATAAATACCTGGCAGCTTTTTAAGTTTAGAAATATTTTAAACCCAAATCCTTCAATAGAAAGTTGATTTAGATAACTAAATCAACTTTCTATTGAAGGATTTGGTATATACCAATTCCCATCTAAAAATGAACAATTTT
>JALQXY010000148.1 GCA_023262945.1 Rickettsiales bacterium
ATCTAGATACTTCAGCGTTTTTAAATCAAATCTAAAAACAAAAATATTTTGTAATATGAGTATTTAATTTATGGAAATAGTATAAGGCTTTTTGCAATTTTTAGCCAAAAAGATAAAGTCAGATTGTTTAGTTTTTATATGCTTTTTAGGTGGGAATTGGTATAAATACCGAAGTTCATCTTTAAAATGGATTGGGTTAAAATTTATAAGCTAATCCTATTCTTGTTATACCAACATTAGAAGGAAAAAATCCTTTTTTAAATGTTATCAAATCAAGGAGATTTTTTTTATAATTATCATTATCATTTAAATCATTCAATTTAAGAGAAAGTGCCGTAGCTTCATATGAAGTAATTATATCAATATTCTTTAACAAAGAATATTTTAAACCAATTCCTAAAATATACCCCTCTACTTTGTCACTTCTTTTTCTATTAAAGTTAGGTTCATTATTGGCATAATTTTCTTGATTATATTCAGAATTTTGAAATCCAGCGTTAACAAAAGTTGAAAATCTATTAGTTACATCATAGCCGATTTTTAATTTAACACCATAGCTGTTTGTTAGTTGATAACTTTGATAAGCATATCCATTGTCATAATAATCAACGGGAAATGAATTATATTCCAAATTAATTTTTGCTTGATTATAATCATAAAAAATGCCAGGAGCTATATAAAGATTTTTATAATTAAAAGCGTAGCTATATTTTGCACCAAAAGACTGGCTATTATTTCTACTTTTAATTGAATTATTTATTTCATGCCTAACTCTAAGATTGCTATTGATTAAACTTATTTCAAGATAGTTACCTTTAGTTATGGCACTAGAATTATTTATCTGCAATAAAGTAAAAAATAATGTAGTAATTGTTATTTTTTTGATATTCATTTGATAATTTGTTGTAATTCTGTTATTGCAATTTTTTTGTCATAAAGAGCTCTTCCAACAATTGCGCCTATCAGTCCGTATTTTGTGAGCTTTTTTATATTTAATAAATCATTAAAATTACTTACACCACCAGAAGCGATAATTGGTATTGAGATATTTTGTGCAATATTTTTGGTCTCCTCGATATTTGGCCCGCTAAGAGTTCCGTCACGAGAAATATCAGTATATATTATAGCTGCTACGCCCTTATTTTCATACTGCTTAGCCAAATCAACAGCTTTAGTTTTACTGGTCTTAATCCATCCTTCCGTAGCAACAAAACCATTTTTAGCATCAATGCCAACAACAATTTGATTAGGAAATTTTTGACAAGCTTCATTTACTAGATCTGGATTTTTAAGCGCAACAGTACCCAAAATTACACGACTAATACCCAATTTGAGCCATTCTTCTATATCTTGAATCGTTCTAATTCCTCCTCCAAGTTGAATAGGAATATTAATATTTTGCAAAATTTCTTTTACCGATTCTTTATTTTTAGAATTTCCAGCAATAGCTCCATCAAGATCAACTATATGCAAATATTTAAAGCCAAGATTAGCAAATTCTAAAGCTTGAGATAATGGATTATTGTTAAAAATAGTTGATTTAGACATATCACCCTTAATCAATCTTACACACTTACCTTCTTTTAAATCAATAGCTGGAAAAATAATCATGGCTTAAATAAATTTTTTTATTAGTTTTGTAAAAACTTTTATTAATTAAAAAATAATAAACAAATTATGATTTTAAAATTATTGCTAAAATTGTGGCCATCATTGTTGCCAATTACAATTTATTTAATTTGGGTCGCAGTTATTAAAAAAATAATCATTAAATTTTTTATAAATAAAATTGACAATAAAAGGCAAAAAAAGAGCAATAAAAATATTATTGAAGGAGAATATGAAATTATTGGTGAAAAAACTACAGTAAATAATGATTTTGAAACAAAAAGTTTGAATGAGTACTTTTCTTTCAACAATAAAGCATTTGTTTTAGTGATATATTTATCACTAATAATTGCTATTTTGAGTCTAATATTTTTTGCGATTTAATAACAATTATACAAAAAGTCTATTGTAATTTAATTGTTAAATCTGAAGTGGAAGACATCGCCATCATTTACTATGTAATTCTTACCTTCTAATCTTAATTTTCCGTTAGTTTTTGCACCTTCCTCACCATTATATTTTATATAATCATCATAAGAAATGGTTTCAGCTCTAATAAAACCCTTTTCAAAATCTGTATGAATAACTCCGGCAGCTTGTGGAGCATTGTTATCTTTTTTAGCAGTCCATGCATGACATTCTTTTGGACCAACAGTAAAAAATGTTATAAGGTTTAAAATATCGTAAGAATTTTTGATGATTTGCGCAAGACCAGTTTCATCAAGTCCTATCGATTTAAGAAATTCTTGTTTTTCGCTTTCACTTTCTAAGTTAGCAATCTCAGATTCGATTTGAGCGCATACTTTTAGAGATTTATAATTATTTGCATTACAATATTGATCAACGATTTGACTATATTTGTTGCCTAGAATTTCATTTTCTTGAAGGTTACATACAAATAATTGAGGCTTAGCAGTAATTAATTGTAAATTTTTTAATATTTTTTTCTCTTCATCTGAAGTTGTTTCCGTTAATATAGCTGGCTTTTGTTCACTTAAAACCGTAATAGCTTTTTTAATGATTTGAATTTGCAATTCTAAATCTTTGTCATTTTTAGCTTTTTTCTCAAGATTAGGTAGTCTTCTTTCAAGGCTTTCAAGGTCAGCTAAAATTAATTCTATTTGAATTAATTCAATATCACGCATCGGATCGATATTGCCCTCAACATGAGTAATATTTTTATCTTCAAAGCATCTTACAACATTAATTATGGCGTCAACTTCACGAATATGAGAAAGAAATTTATTGCCCAAACCCTCTCCTTTACTGGCACCTTTAACAAGACCAGCGATATCAACAAATTCAATTTTTGTTGGAATTATTTCAGCTGAATTGGCAATTTTGGCTAATTTATCAAGTCTACTATCTGGAACATTTACTAGGCCAATATTAGGCTCAATTGTACAAAAAGGAAAATTTTGCGCTTCGGCAGCAGCGGTTTGAGTTAAGGCGTTAAATAATGTTGATTTTCCTACATTTGGCAAGCCAACAATACCACATTTTAATGTCATTTTAAATTATTTTATTTAAAAAAGAGATGATTGATTTTAATAAAAATTCTTATCTTTGATTGCATTTTTAACAAAATATTTTTGAAATAAAAATTTAAAAGCTTTATTTAATTTTAAACAAGAATTAACGAAGTTAAAAATCAAAACATCTTTGCTTTTTCAAAGATTGAATTTGGTATTAGATAATATCAAGAAAATTTTATTAATTTTGTATTATATTCCTATAATTCATACTTTAAGAATTATTTATATTACTAAATTTTATTAAATTAAATAAAAATTAAACATTTTTTTGTATTTTATACATGTTAACATATTGTCTATTGTCAAAAAACAAATTACTTAAGATTATTTTACAAAAAGATTTATATAAATCTATTATTGCCACAATTACAATTTTATTACTACTACAATCTTGCCTACTTTCAAGCAAAATAACAATCTTTGGTAAGGGTGATATAAAGCTACAAGAAGTTGCATTTGAAGATCTTAAAAATTGGCCAGAAACTGATTTTAAAAAAGCACTTCAATCTTTTCTTCATTCTTGTAATAAATTTGCTAAAATGCCTCAAAAAAGACTTGTTGGTGGTCAAATTGGTAATATAATTGTAAGCGATTTTCGTGATGTTTGTGATATAGGGGAGGTTGTTAAGACGATGAGTAATGATCAGGCAAAAAACTTTTTTGAAAATTGGTTTAAGCCATTTTTAGTTACAAATAGATATTATGAATCTGAAGGTTTGTTTACCGGTTATTATGAAGCAGCATTAAAGGGTAGTATCAAAAAAACCTCTAGATTTAAATATCCAATTTATAAATTACCTAGCGATATTAATTCTGAGCCTTACTATAGCAGATCCGAAATCGAAGATGGCGCTTTAAATAATAAAAATTTAGAGATATTATATGTTGACAACTTTGCTGATCTTTTCTTTTTACATATCCAAGGATCAGGTCGCGTTGAATTGCAAGATGGTAGCCAAATTAGAGTATCTTATGCAGGACGAAACAATCAGCCATACACCGCAATTGGGGGATATATGGTTGAAAATGGCTATATTAGCGCTGATAATGTTAATGCCCAATCAATCAAAGATTGGCTCAATGATAATCCAAAAGAAGCTGAAAAAGTTATGAATCAAAACGCCTCCTATACCTTTTTTACCGTATCAAATAATGAATATGTGATAGGAGCTCAGAATGTTCCTCTCACGCCGAATCATTCTATTGCTATTGATGATGATATAATTCCTTATGGTATGCCAATTTGGCTTGAAAGCTATATAAAAAATGAGCAAAACAAAAAAGAGCCATATCATAATTTGCTAATATCTCAAGATACAGGAACAGCGATAGTTGGAACTGTTCGTGGCGATGTTTTTTTTGGTTACGGCAAAGATGCTGAAAGAAGCGCTTCTTTTATGGCATCTAGAGGAAAGTATTATGTATTACTCCCTATTAACGTTATAAATAAATTACAAAATTAAGACTTCTTCAAATCAACGAATTTTGATAATTTTACTTACAATTAATTTATTTTATTTATAGCAATACCAAATCCGATCTTTAAAAGTTTTAATTTTATCTTCTTTAATAAAGATTGGCAAAAAAGCTATTATACAAATTCCTACCTAAGAAACATATAAAAACTAAACAATCTGACTTTATCTTTTTGGCTAAAAATATTTTGTCATATTATTCATTTTTAGATAGGAATTGGTATTAAGTCTTATAAATTAAAGATTTTGCTTTTTAAAATTTTTATTTCAAAAATATTTTATTTGAATCTCAATTAAAGATAAAAAATGCTATCATTAATTTGTGCAAATAGTCTTTTAAATTAAAAATAAATGAATAAATATTTGCGTGTAAATTAATTTTTTAACTAAAGATAAAATATAAATGACTGATATTATCCCTTTTGACAAAAGAGAAGGTTTTATTTGGTATAATGGACAATTCGTTGCTTGGCAAGATTCAAAAGTTCATATATTAAATCATGGTCTGCATTATGCATCATGTGTTTTTGAAGGAGAAAGGATATATAATGGCAAAATCTTTAAAAATGAACAACATTCACAAAGACTTCATAGATCGGCACAAACTTTAGGATTTAAAATACCTTACAGCGTTTCAGATCTTAATAATTTTAAAATTGCTACAGCAGCCAAACAAAATATTGTTGACGGTTACATGCGTGTTTTTGCTTGGCGTGGCTCTGAAAAGATGGCAATCTCAGCTCAAGAAAATAAAATTCATGTTGCTATTGCGTGCTGGCCGTGGCCACCATATTATTCAGACGAGGCTAGAAAAAAGGGCTTAAAACTAAAATTTGCCAAATATCGTCGTCCCTCGCCAGAAACCGCTCCAACTACAGCAAAAGCTGCTGGATTGTATATGATATGCACAATATCAAAACATGAAGCCGAAAATGAAGGTTATAACGATGCATTGATGCTTGACTACCGAGGCTATATAGCAGAATCCACTGGAGCAAATATATTTTTGGTAATGAAAAATAATGAAATACACACCCCTATCGCAGATTGTTTTTTAAATGGAATTACTAGGCAGACCATAATTGAAATAGCTAGAAAAAAAGGCTTAACAGTTATTGAAAGACATATAGAACCTGAAGAATTAGGTGATGCTAGGGATGCTTTTTTAACAGGTAGCGCTGCAGAAATAACAAGAATTTCAAGCATTGATGATAAATATAGCTATTTAGAACCTAGTGATATAACGATTGGTCTTATGAATGATTATCATAACTTAGTTAGATCTTGATAATTGCACAAAAAAAACTACTTAAATACTCATTATTAGCATTTTTTATTATTTATATAATAATTTTTGCTATTAGAATAACATCTTTTACGCCACCTTTATCTCAAATTGAATACCAAGAAAGTAATAATCATGAAGAGATATTTAACAAAAAATTCACTGGTACTGCAAAAGCAATTGATGGCGATTCTCTATATGTTGATGATAATGAAGTAAGGTTACTTTATATTGATGCTCCCGAATATAAACAAGAATGCTTAAATAGCAAAGGTCAATCTTATAGATGTGGCGCTGCTAGTGCTGATTTTTTAAAAAAATTAGTACAAAACAAACAAATAATTTGTAAATATTCTCATAAAGATAGATATAATCGATTTTTGGCAATATGTTTTATTGGTAAAGAATCTATTAATGAATTAATAGTTAAGAATGGCATGGCGGTAATTTATAACTTACAACAAGCCAGTAAAAATATAATAACCCTTGAAGAAGAGGCAAAATCATTGAAAAAAGGTATATGGCAAGGACATTTTCAATTGCCGCAAGATTATCGTCGCTCTTCTAAATCTTAAAAGCCACCATAAATAGTTATGATAAGAATGAACTTTCTATTCACGGAAGATTTTCTCGTTCTTATAAAGGTGTATTAAGAGGATTACATTGGGATAAAAAGACTTGGAAATTAGTACAAGCGGCTGTGGGTGATATCTATTTAGTTGTTTTAGATATGAGAGAAAATTCACCAACTTATGGGGAATGGGAATCATTTATTATAACTGAAAGATTAAGAAATCAGGTGTTAGTTCCACCGGGATTTGCAAACGGACATTACGCATTAACTGATTGTATGTTTCATTATAACTTATTTTATAAAGATGAATATGTTGATGCTGATGAACAAGGTGTTGTGAAGTGGAATGACACAAGATT
>JALQXY010000001.1 GCA_023262945.1 Rickettsiales bacterium
TTTTGTTAACGAGTCTTCCAAAGCTTCTTTGTTAGCATTTGATGTATTGTGAATCAGTGTAATGATGATTAAGAAAAATGATATAATGCGAATCATGCAACTATTTTTTACCAAAATGTTTAAAAAATTGTCCTTCTGGTGAAATAATAAAGTTAGTGTTACCGTTAGAAAAAGATTTTTCATAAGCTTTCATTGAGCGATAAAACTCAGCAAATTCTGCGTCTCTATTATAACCATTAGCGTATATCTTATTAGCTTTTGCTTCGCCAAGACCACGAGTCAAGTTTGATTCTTTTTCAGCTTCGGCTAGAATGATCGTTCTTTGCTTATCAGCTTCAGCTCTTATTTTATCTGCTTCTTCCGCCCCTTCTGCTCTTATTTCTCGCGCCTCCTTTTCTCTTTCAGCACGCATTCTTGCAAATATTGAATCTGAGTTTTCTTTAGGTAGATCGGAGCGCATAATTCTTACATCAACAACATCAATGCCATATATTTTTGCCTCTTCATTTACTACATCTTTAATTCGTGTCATAATATCACCTCTATTATCTGTAAGTAATTGATTAAGTCTAAATTCGCCAATAATTTTTCTTAGGCTTGAGTCAAGCACGGCAGATAATTTAGATGATACTCCATAGATATTACGCACGGTTTTATAAAATATAAGAGGATCATTAATTTTATATTTGGTAAAGGCGTTTATTATTATGCGTTTTTGATCATTAGCAATTAATTCTTGATCTGTTATGCTTAAATCTAAAATTCTTTTATCAAAGAAAATTAAATTTTGAATGAAGGGAATTTTGAAATTAAGGCCAGGTTCCTTGATTACCCTTATTGGTTCACCAAATTGCAAAATTAATACTTGCTTTCTTTGGTCAACTTTAAAAGCAGTGCTAACAAAAGTTACAAAGGCAATTGTAGTAAATATTAAAAATTTCTTAGTTTTACTATTCATGTTACTTATTTTTATTGAAGATTTATCTTGTTATTAATTGGTAAATAAGGTATAACACCAGATTTTGATGAGTTACTATCAATTATAATTTTATTTATATCGCTATATATTTTTTCCATGGTTTCAAGATATATTCTATCGCGAGTTACTCTTTTTGCTTTAGAATATTGATTGTATACTTCTAAAAAACGCCCAATTTCACCCTCTGCTTTTGCTATAACTTCTTGACGATATGCTTCAGCTTCTTGTATCATTTTAGCTGCTTTACCTTTTGCTCTTGGAATTATGTCGTTGGCGTATGATTCAGCTTGGTTTATAACCTCTCTATTGTTGGCGCGCGCAGTCTGAACATCGCGATAAGCATCAATAACTTGTGATGGTGGATCAACTCGCCTTAATTGTACTAGAGCTATTCTAACTCCAGAATTGTATGAATCTAATATTTCTTGCAATAGTTGCTTAGCTTGATCCTCGATGCGTTTTTTACCTTCTGCTAAAGCATCAGCAATTGGAGTGCGAGCAATAATTTCTCGCATAGCGCTTTCTGATGATTTGCGAATAGTGTCAATTTGATCAGAGATATTAAAAACAAAATTTTTAATATCATAAATTTGCCATTGAACTTGAAACTCGATATCAACTATATTTTCATCACCGGTAAGCATTAAACTTTCAGCTTCTAGGTTACGATTTGAATATCTGAGATTATTAGAGGTAAAACCAAATTCTTCAGTGTTAACATTCGTAACACTTAATTTTATAATGTTTCCAATAGGGTAGGGAATTCGATAATTAAGACCGGAGGTAGAAGTTGAATGAAATTTGCCAAAATATAAAACAACAGCCTCTTCATCTGGTTCAACCTTGTAAAATCCAGTGGATAGCCATAGTAAAATTAAAACCAAAATTATAATACCAAATAATGATTTTTGTATTTTACCATTTGGCATTTTGGTAATTTTGTTGTTGTTTTTATTGCCGCCGCCGAAAGCTTCATTAAGAACTTTTTTAACAAATTCTTCACCTTTTTTTAAAAAATCATCCATATCAGGCTCTGGTTTATTTTTTTTAGGATTGTTGTTTTTTTTGTTATTGTCATCCCAAGATCCCCAAGGGCCTTGATTTATAAAGATTTTTTTAAACATTGTTTCTTAATTAATTTATAAAAAATCATTAATATTTTTTAATGATTAAATTAAAGATAAAACTTATATTTAGGATTTTTTAGATAATTTTAGTTAAAAATAAAATTTTGCTAAAATATAAAGTAAAAGTTCTGTAATTATTTTTTAGTTGATAGATTAAAAAATGTTAAGATAAATTATTCAACTGTAAATCCAAGTCTTTTAAGTTAAAAATTCAATATCTTTATTATTAAATTTATTGGTAAGTTTGGTTTAATAAAAAATTTAGTTGAATTTTGTAATAAGAAAAATATCTTCTTAATTTTACAATACTATACCAAATCCATCTTTAGTATAAAATGCAAATAGTATAAATAAAGCTTTCATTTTCTTTTATTTTAACCTAAAAAATATTTTATTAAAAAATTAAAGATTAAAATTGCATGATATAAGTTGATATAATATTTCCCATTAATAGAGTAGAAATGATATTAACTAATATTTTATAAGTTTCTTTTATTCTTCAAAATAAAAGTTAATGCAAATTGATAAAAAATATTTGCTAAAGTATTAAAGTTTTGATGCTAAATTGCATATAATATCGGTATAAAAGACCTCTGCAATCAACGATTTTGGCAATTTTGCTTACAATTAATTTATTTTATTTGCAAATTACTTAAAATTACTTCGTAATTTTTGTGTAATTTGTGTTGTTATTTTGATTTTTTAAATTCACGTATATCTGATATGCTAAAATTTAAAAAATAATTGCCGATTTAATAAGAAAATTGATTATTAATCATTCTTTTAATTAAATCTCCCTCAAAAATTCCTCAAAATTGATTGATTTACAGGGTTTTTTATAATACGATATTAATAACTTAATTAATTTTAATTATCTGTCTATGAAAATTTATAATTCATTAAAATCCGCTAGAAAAAGAGATAAAGATTG
>JALQXY010000034.1 GCA_023262945.1 Rickettsiales bacterium
CAAATCCATAAATAGAAAGTTGATTTAATACCAATTCCCATCTAAAAATGAACAATATGACAAAATATTTTTGAGATAAAAATTGTAAAAAATGCAAGTCTTATACAATAAGGCTTAAGGCCTTTTGCAATTTTTAGCCAAAAAGATAAAGTCAGATTGTTTAATTTTTATATATGTTTTTTTAGGTGGGAATTGGTATAATATAATAAATCAGGACGGTTCTTATTAGTAGTTTCTTTGGCAGATTTTAAGCGCCATTCTTTTATTTTTTGATGATTACCCGACAACAAAACATCTGGTACTTTGCGATTACGCCACTCTCTTGGTCGCGTATATTGATCATATTCAAGTAAATTCTTAAATGATTTATTTTGATTAGATCCAAAAGATTCCTCATGAAGCGAATCAAAATCCCCCAAAACACCTGGAATATTTCTTACAATAGCATCAATAAATGGAAATGCAGCAACCTCGCCGCCAGATAAGACATAATTGCCCATTGATATTTCTTCTATTGCAAATTCATCCAAAACTCTTTGATCAACTCCTTCATAGCGGCCACATAAAATAGCAATTTCATTCAATCCAGCTAAATCATTCGCTAGCTCCTGATTAAATAACTTACCACGCGGAGAAAGATAAAGAATCTTTTTTGAATTTTTATATTTATTTTGCTGACCCAAAAAGCTGAGGTTAGATTCTAGGGCGTTAGCAATAACATCGGGTTTAAACAACATGCCACTACCACCACCAAAAACTAAATCATCCACTGTTTTGTGTTTATCTAGCGCGTAGTCTCTAATATTAATTGCTTGAATTTGCCATAGATTTTTACTTAAAGCTACACCAGTTACTGACGAATTAAGGCAACCCGGAAATAAATCAGGAAAAATTGTAAAAACTTTAAAATTAAGCATTTTGTAAAAATTGCTCTATACGCTTCAATGCTTCATCGGTTTTTTCTTTATCATGAATCATTGAAATTCTTACATAACCTTCACCACTATCACCAAAAGAACTGCCTGGACAAAAGACAACTCCGGTTTTTTCAATTAACTCTTTACAAAAATCAAAAGAAGAAAAATTTTGCGCTCTTAAAGGAAGTTTTGCCCAAAGAAACATACTAGCTTTTGGTTTATTTATATGCCAATCAAGCTTATTCTTGGCTTCTTCTATAAAATAATTTCCCCTTTCATCGTAAAGCTTCCTTAAATCAGATAAATATTCATCACTTTTATAAGATAAGGCCTCTATAGCTGCTATTTGCAGTGGAGTGAAAGAGCTATAATCAAGATAACATTTAATTTTATAAAGTGCGGCAATCAAATCTTTACTACCAACTGCAAAACCTACTCTGCAACCAGCCATAGAATAACTTTTTGAAGTTGAATAAAATTCAATAGCAATATCTTTTGCTCCTTTGACTTGTAAAACCGAATTAGGTTTATAACTGTTGTTAAAGTAAAGTTCTGCATAGGCAATATCAGATATTATATAAATCTGTTGTTTTTTACAAAAATCAACCAGTTCTTCATAAAAACTCAATTCAACCGTTTCAGCTGTTGGATTACATGGATAATTAACTATTACTGCCTTTACTTTACCCTTATTTTTAAGAGCATGTTCTTTAAATTTTAGTAAAAACTCATTAGCATCGCTAGACCGAATTTGATGCGTATTTGAGTGAGAAATTATAAATGCAAAAGTATGTATGGGATAAGATGGCGATTTAATGCAAATATGACTATCAGAATCAGAAATAGCAGTTGCCAATGAAGTTATACCCTCTTTCGAACCAATTGTTACCAAACTTTCAGTTTCGTAATCAAGATTAACATCAAAAACTCTTTTATAATAATCGCATATAGCAACTCGTAAATCTTTGATTCCGCCACTTATTGAATACCCATAAAGCTTTGGATCACCTATCAAATTGCTGAGCTTTTCTATGACATGTTTCGGTGGAGAAGAATCAGGATTTCCCATACCAAAATCAATAAGATCTATGTTATTAGATAGAGCTTTTTTTTTAATATTAGCAATAGCTGCAAAAATATATGGTGGTAATTTAGAAGCTAAATAAAATTTACTAGATACCATTTACTTTTAATTTAGAGCTTTCAGATATTTTAATGTTGAGTTCTTTAAGGTGTTTTGCTGTGATAGTTTTTGGCGCTTCCATCATTAAGTCTTGCGCTTTACCATTCATTGGAAAAGGTATTACTTCACGAATATTAGGCTCATTGGCAAGTAGCATAATTATGCGATCGATACCAGGCGCAATTCCTCCATGAGGCGGCGCACCATATTTAAAAGCATTAATCATAGCACCAAATTCATTATTAACCTGCTCTTCACTATATCCAGCAATAGAAAAAGCTTTGTACATTATTTCGGGTTTATGATTTCTAATAGCTCCACTAGAAAGCTCTACGCCATTACAAACTATATCATATTGATAGGCTTTGATCTTCAAAGGATCTTCTTTTTCTAATATTTCCAAACCTCCTTGCGGCATTGAAAATGGATTGTGAGAGAAGTTAATTTTGTTAGTCTCTTGATCAATTTCATACATAGGAAAATCAATAATCCAACAAAATTTATAAATTGATTCATCAATTAAATGCAAATCTTGACCAAGTTTATCACGCACAATAGCGGCAACTTTCTGAGCATCTCCTAAATTGCCGCAAGAAAAAAATACTGCGTCATTTTCTTTTAAATTTGCCCTTCTTTTTAATTCTTCTAATTTATCTTTTTTTACAAATTTTGCAATAGGGCCTTTGGCTTCAGCATTTTCATCAAATATAATATAAGCTAAACCTTTTGCACCATTATCTGTGGCAAATTTAATCATTTTATCAAAAAATGATCTAGGATTATTCGCGGTTCCTGGAGCTGGTATAGCTCTAATTGTAGCACCACTACTAAGAGCTTTAGTAAAAATAGAAAAATCAGAATCAATAAAAATATCGTCAGCTTGACATATTTGTATCGGGTTGCGTAAATCAGGCTTATCCGTGCCATATTTAAGCATTGATTCTTGATAGGTAATTTTAATAAAATCTTCGTCAACAACTTTTTTTACACCAAATTTGTTAAAAATATTTTTTAACAATGGTTCTAAAATAGAAAAAATATCTTCTTGAGTTACGAAAGACATTTCCATATCGAGTTGATAAAATTCTGGCGAACGATCGGATCTAAGATCCTCATCACGAAAACAAGGGGCAATTTGAAAGTAGCGATCAAAACCTGACAGCATTAAAAGCTGCTTAAATTGTTGTGGCGCCTGCGGTAATGCATAAAACTTACCATGATGCAATCTTGAAGGAACAACATAATCTCTGGCTCCTTCTGGAGAAGAAGCGGTAAGTATAGGAGTTTGAATTTCAAGAAATTTTTGCTCGGTCATTAATTTTCTAATCTCATTAATTACCCTAGATCTTAAAATTATATTGTTATGTGTTTTGGTAGTTCTTAAATCAAGAAAACGATATTTTAATCGCAAATCTTCTGGATAGTTTTCGTCCTCTTTGTTAATTTGAAATGGAATTTGATTAGCTAGGGATTCAATTTGTATTTTTTCTATTCTTAACTCTATAGCGCCAGTAGCAATTTCGTTATTTATTGTTTCTTTAGACCTCTCAACAACCTCACCTATTACAGTAATAACTGACTCAAGGGATATTTTTGCTAAATAAGATATATTAGATTGATTATTGTCAAATGTAGCTTTGTTTATTTTTTTTATTGATTCTTCATCAATTTCTGGCATTTTAGCAGTATCTGCAACGCATTGAGTAAGGCCATAATGATCTCTTAAGTCAAAAAATATCAAATCGCCATGATCTCTTTTGCTATGAATCCAGCCCGAAAGCTTAACTTTTTGACCAATAAGATTTTTATTTAGTTCGTTGCAGTTGTGTGAGCGATAGATATGCATAAAATTATTTAATAATAATATAATTTTTTATAAAATTTAAGCAATAAATTTGAATTCAATATACGTCATAGGAGTTAGTACCGCCGTGTTTAAAGCGATTAGGACAAACATTGCATTTTGACATACGAGCTACAAAAAGCTCAATAGCTCTAGGCTCTTTAAGGCAAATTAACCAACCTATAGCATGGATTCCTGGTAACAAAACAAATAAATAGAAAAAATTATTAGTAATAATAAATGCTAATAAGGAAAAAATACCATTAAGAGCTGCAAATGTATAGCTGACTCCAGCTAACATTGGGGGTCTGGTTAACCCTAAAAATAACGAATCAGCCTCTATATTTCCCGAAGACATTTAAATAATTAAATAAAGATTAAATTTTTATATGATAATAATTAATTAGTTAATTAATTGACAATCAATTTGATGCTTAATAAAACTAGCATCAAAAAAAATCAATTCAACACAATTTTACATAAAATTATGATTCTTTCCAATATATTATCAAAAGTTAAGCCATCAGCAACAATTGCTGTATCAATGAAAGCTGAAGAGCTTAAATCTCAAGGAAAAAATATCATATCTCTTAGCATGGGAGAGCCAGATTTTGACACGCCACAAAACATTAAAGATGCAGCTATTAAAGCTATTAACGAAGGAGATACAAAATACACCGCAGTAAATGGAACGCTGGCCTTAAAAAAAGCTATTATTGGAAAATTAAAACGCGATAATGAATTAGATTATCAAAATAATGAAATTATAGTAAGTGTTGGCGCTAAACATGTTATTTATAATGCTTTAGTTTCCTCTTTGAATCCTGGTGATGAAGTTATTATTCCAGCTCCTTATTGGGTATCATATCCAGATATGGTACTCCTATGTCAAGGTAGCCCAGTTATTTTGCAAACTTTGGCACATAATAATTTCAAAATAAATCCTCAAGATTTAGCTGCAAAAATCACCAATAAAACTAAATGGATAATATTAAATTCACCAAGCAATCCAACTGGATCTTGCTATAGTAAGTCAGAATTAAGGGAATTGGCTGATATTTTACTTAAATATCCACAAGTAAATATTATGAGTGATGACATTTATGAACATCTAATTTTTGATAATTTAAAATTCTCTACCATTGCCCAAATTGAACCTAAACTCAAAGAAAGAACTTTAATTGTAAATGGGGTTTCTAAAGCCTATGCCATGACTGGTTGGCGTATTGGATATGGTGCTGGTAATAAAGATTTGATCAAAGCTATGTCAATGATTCAATCACAAAGCACTTCTTGCCCTACCTCCATTAGTCAAGCTGCCTCAGTTGAAGCTTTAAATGGTAATCAAGGATATATTCCTCAAAATGCTAATATTTTTCAATCTCGTCGTGATATGGTGGTGGAAATGCTTAATAATATTGATGGCATTTCATGTAATAAGCCAAATGGTGCATTTTATGTTTTTCCATCTTGTCAATATTTGATCGGCAAAAAAACTCCAAATAACGTTGAAATAAAATCTGATACTGATTTTGCTACTTATATATTAGAAGAATCATTGGTTGCAATAGTTCCAGGTTCAGCGTTTGGTAGTGATGGATTTTTTAGAATATCTTATGCTGCAGCAGAAAACTTTCTAAAAGATGCTATAAATCGGATTGAATCAGCTTGTAAAAAATTAAAATAATGCAAGAATTATTTCATAAAACTATAGATATCCTAATTGATATTATTAGTCAGTTAGGATATTTAGGTATATTTTTTGGCATGCTTATCGAAAGTACTCCTATCCCCATACCAAGTGAATTAATTATGATTCCAGCTGGTATCGCCGCAACAAAAGGTATATTTAATATATATATTGTTACTTTTTTGGGAATATTAGGAAATGTTATAGGTGCAGCAATTTGTTATCATATTTCCTTTATTTTTGGTCATAAATTTATTGTTAGATTTGGTAAATATTTCTTTTTAAAAGAGTCAGCGATAAACAAAATGCAGTTATTTTTTGCTCGTCATGGATCTTTATCAGTTTTTATTGGCAGACTTTTGCCTGGATTTCGTCACTTCATTTCAATCCCTGCTGGATTAGCAAAAATGAATTTTAAATTATTTTATTTATATACTATTTTAGGATCTACGATTTGGACTTCAATTTTATCGATGATTGGCTATATTGTTGGAGATAATCAGGAAATAATTGAACAAAATCTAAGCATGATAATGGTAGCTATCATAGTAATAATAAAATTAATCATATTAGTATATTTCTTGTATAAAAAATATCAAAAACATAATAATTTTATTTGAATACAAACAACAAATAATATTTTATTATAAATTATTTAATAACATTTGATTATTAATTATAAAGATATTGACTTTTCTCTTATCAAATCATTAATTTATTTGTAATTAAAATGAAAATGAATAACATATTAGTTAAAACAACCTTTTTAACCCTTACCTCATTATCATTAATATCAAACTCAGCTATTGCTAGTAGCAATTTAGGAATGGGTAAATTTCATGTAAATGAAGCAAAGTCAAATAAATTTTGGTGGCCAGATCAATTAGATATTTCATCACTTCGTGATCACGACAAAAGATCCAATCCATATGGTGAAGATTTTGATTATAAAAAAGAATTCAGTAAACTAGACTTAGAAGCAGTTAAAGAAGATTTAAATAAAATTTTAACCACTTCTCAAGATTGGTGGCCTGCAGATTTTGGTAATTATGGTCCATTTTTTATTAGGTTATCATGGCACAGTGCTGGAACTTACAGAACTCTTGACGGAAGAGGTGGTGGAGATGGTGGTCAAATGCGTTTTGATCCATTAAATAGCTGGCCTGACAATGGCAATCTAGATAAAGCTCGTCGCTTACTTTGGCCAATAAAACAAAAATATGGCAAATCTATCTCTTGGGCTGATTTAATGATTTTAGCTGGAACGGTGGCTCTAGAAAATATGGGGTTTGAAACCTACGGCTTTGCTGGCGGAAGAGCGGATGATTGGGAGCCAGATCTAGTGTATTGGGGCCCTGAAGTTAAAATTCTCGCTAGTGACAGACAAGATAGTAAAGGCAATTTACAAAAACCTTTGGGTGCAACTCATATGGGGTTAATCTATGTCAATCCTGAAGGACCAATGGGAAATCCAGATCCAATAGGATCAGCAAAAAATATACGCACTACTTTCTCTAGAATGGCAATGAATGATGAAGAGACTGTAGCACTAATTGCTGGCGGACATACCTTTGGCAAAATGCATGGAGCTAACAAGTCATCTTGTCTTGGAAAAGAACCAGCAATAGCTACTATTGAAGAACAAGGATTAGGATGGAAAAACAATTGTGGCAAAGGTCACTCTGAAGATACTATAACCAGCGGTTTAGAAGGTGCATGGACACAAGCTCCAACTCAATGGTCGACATTATATTTAGAAAATCTTCTTAATTTAGAATGGAAGTTGAGCAAAAGCCCAGCAGGAGCTCATCAATGGATACCAACCAACGAGTTAATGCATAAAACAGTTCCAGATGCTCATATTGAAGGAAAATTCAATCCTCCAGTCATGACAACAGCTGATTTAGCTTTAAAATTCGATCCTGAATATAATAAAATTGCTAAAAGATTTCTTAAAAATCCAAAAGAGTATCAGAAAGCCTTTGCAAAAGCTTGGTTTAAGTTGACTCATAGAGATATGGGGCCAAAAATTCGCTATCTAGGAAGTGACGTTCCAGCCGAAGAGCTTATTTGGCAAGATCCTATTCCAAAAGTAAATCATGCATTAATAGGTAGCTGGAGTGAAAAAAGATTAAAGAATAAAATTCTTGAATCTGGCTTAACAATATCAGAATTAGTAGAAACCGCATGGGCGTCTGCTTCAAGTTTTAGAGCTTCTGATATGAGAGGTGGAGCAAATGGTGCGCGAATAGCTCTATCTCCGCAAAAAGATTGGAAAGTTAATAATCCCAAACAACTAAATAAAGTAATTGAAAAATTAAAAGATATTCAAAAAGATTTTAATGATTCATTTTTTAATATAGCAAAAATATCTCTTGCCGATATTATAGTTCTTGGCGGTAATGCAGCAATTGAAAAAGCAGCTAAAGATGCAGGATTTAAGATAAAAGTTCCTTTTTATCCTGGAAGAATGGATGCAAGTCAAGATCAAACTGATATTGAATCATTTACTTTATTAGAACCAAAAGCTGATGCTTTTCGTAATTATTTTTGCAAAAAAAGAGCTTATCGCTCTCCTACCGAGATGCTAATCGATAAAGCGGATCAGTTAAAGTTAACAGTTCCAGAAATGACCGTCCTTATTGGGGGTCTTAGAGTTCTTGAAACGAATTACGATGACAGTAAAAAAGGGGTATTAACTAATAATCCTCTAAAATTAACAAATGATTTTTTTGTTAATTTATTAGATACTTCTATCAAATGGCGTAAATCCGATAATGAAGATTTATATGAAGCGATAGATAAAAAATCTAATCAAGTTAAATATTTAGCAACCCCTGTTGATTTAATATTCGGTTCTAATGCTGAGCTCCGTGCTATAGCAGAAGTTTACGCTCTTAACGATTCAAAAGAAAAGTTCGTTAAAGATTTTGTTAAGGCTTGGAATAAAGTTATGCAGCTTGATCGATTCGATTTAGATAAATAATTATACCAATTCTCACCTAAAAAACATATATAAAAACTAATTTTAAAATTTTTATCTCAAAAATATTTTGTCATATTGTTTATATTTAGATGGGAATTGGTATTATATAAGTTATTTTATTTCAGTAAAGAAATTTATTTTTATTTGACATTTTTATTTTTATTCCTAATTTTTCCATATATTTCCATATAAAACCAAATTTTTCCATAAATAACTTAATTTTTCAGCTACTAAAGTGGCACTATTTATTTCAACATTCATTAATAAGGTTGATAGCAAGGGCAGGGTGTCTGTTCCAGCACAGTTTCGCTCGTCATTAGTTAAGGAAAATTTTTCTGGAATGATTGTTTATGAATCATTTGTTAATGATTCCATTGAAGGTTGCGATGTTGATCGTATTAAGAAAATTTCAGAATCAATAGATGAATTAGAGCCTTTTTCTGAAGAAAGAGAGGCTTTTGCCACCGCTATTTTGGGCGGTGCTATACAGCTTTCAATTGATAGTGATGGCAGGGTTATCTTGCCAGAATCTTTATTAAAAAAATCTGCTATCAAAAATTTAGCAGTTTTCGTAGGTAAAGGTTCAACTTTTGAGATTTGGGAGCCAAGTAAATTTGAAAATTACATGGCTAAAGCTAAGGAAGATGCAAAGAAAAAGCGTAATTTATTAAAATTTAATAGCTCGAAAAGCTAATGAATAATTTAGATTATCACATACCGGTTTTATTAACAGAAGTTTTGCAATATATTGATTGTAAAGATAACGAGATATATGTTGACGCAACTTTTGGCGCCGGAGGTTATAGTAAAGCATTGCTAGAATCATCTAATTGTCGAGTAATTGCTTTTGATCGTGATAGCTCTACTAAGAAATTTGCTAATTATTTAAAAACTAAATTTGGCGATAGATTTGATTATTTTAATAATAGTTTTTCACAAATGATACCAATTCTTAAAGAGTATGGTATTGATGGCGTGGATGGTATAGTTTATGATTTAGGAGTTTCATCTATGCAGCTTGACGATAAGAGTCGAGGTTTCTCATTTGATAGCGATGCTAAGCTTGATATGAGAATGGATAGTAAAATTTCCATTAGTGCTTTTGAAGTGGTTAATCAGTTTAGTGAAGATGATTTATGTCAAATAATTAAAGAATTTGGTGAAGAAAGAAAAGCCAGATTGATTGCTAAAAAAATTATTATGCAAAGAGAAAAAAAAGAAATATTTAGCTGTAAAGAATTAGCTGATATTGTACGTAGTTTTTATAGGGGATATTATAAAATAGACCCAGCCACTAAAACTTTTCAAGCCATTCGTATTTTTGTTAATGACGAATTAGGTGAAATAAAAGCATCTTTGGCTAATAGTTTTGATATTTTAAATAAGGGAGGGCGTTTATTGGTGGTTTCGTTTCACGCCTTGGAAGATGTTATAGTTAAAAAGTTTTTTAAAAAAGAAGCTGGGTTAGATTTATCTTTTTCAAGATATGAGCCAGTTACTCAAAATGAAGCGATAAAAAATATACAAATTTTGACTAAATCGGCAATAAAGCCAAGTCATAAAGAAATTATTAATAATCCTAGAGCTCGTTCTGCCAGATTAAGGGCGGCTTTAACTCAAATTATACCAATTCCCACATGAAAATGAACAATGGTATTAGTAAATAGAGAATTAATTTATGTCATCGTCTCTCATGATTTAATGACCTAAATCAACTTTCTATTGATGGATTTGGCTTTAAAATAAATAAATTGATATGTTAAAATTATATAAAAAATATCTAGCTAAATTTATGATTCTTAGCTTATTTTTCTCTGCAATTATCATGTTATTTGCTGTGCAATTTAAAGTTAGTAGCCTTAATAAAGAATTAAATTTAATAGAAAATGAAATTATCTCTTACGAAGAAGAGATAAAAGTTCTGGATATAGAATGGGTTTATTTAACTAGACCAGAAAGATTAAGAATATTAGCACAAAAATATCTAAAAAATAGTGACTATTTAAAAGCCTCGCAAATTAAAGAGAAGGGAGTTCTGGAGCCATACTATCTAGCTAAATATCGCATGTCTCAAGAAAAAGAATTTGCTCAAAATAATTAATACTAATCTCCATCTAAAAATAAACAATATGACAAAATATTTTTGAGATAAAAATTATAAAAAATGCAAGTCCTATACCTATAGGACTTAAGGCTTTTTGCAATTTTTGGCCAAAAAGATAAAGTCAGATTGTTTAGTTTTTATATATGCTTTTTAGGTGGGAATTAGTATAATATCTTTATAAAAATCTAGTAACCAATGACATTACATAGGTCGCAAATATTTCTTTACTCACTTTTAGCTTTTCCTTTATCATTTGTCGGTTTACCAATTTATATCAATATTAGTGATTTTTATGCCAAAGAATTTGGTTTAAGTCTTAGCTTGATCGGCATTATATTGATTTTGGTTAGATTTATTGATATTGCGCAAGATATATTTGTTGGCTATATTTCTGACAAGTTGGCCTTTCATCATTTTTATCGCAAAAAAATAATTTCATTTTCAGTAATTTGTTTAGCGATATTATTTTATGGTTTATTTAATCCTCCGCAATTTTCTCAGCAATGGTTGGTGATTTTATGGTTTTTTATTGTCTTAACTCTTACTTATACTTTTTTTAATTTTGTCGTTATTAATTATGAAGCCATAGCGGCAATAATTGCTAAAAATGAAAAGCAGCGCGTAGCAATAAATTCGGCTAAAGAATTTAGTGGTTTATTGGGATTTTTAACAGCAACAATATTGCCTCATCTCATATCATCTTTTTATAATATTAATATTTCTGATAGTTATATATTTTTAGGATTATTTTTTGCCGTTATTGTGATATGTGCCAATTTCATGGGAATTGCTAGAGTTAGAGTTGATAGCTATCAAACAAGATTAGCAAAAAAAATAAACGTTAAAAAGGTATTTTCTCATAAAGAGTTTTTGTTTTTTTTAACAATCTTATTAATTAATGGAATGGCGGTAAGTCTTCCTAGTGCTTCAATAATATTTTATGTTGAAGATGTCTTGTTGTTGAAAAATAGTTTTGGTAAATTTTTAGCGGTTTATTTTTTATCAGCCATTTTATTTATTTTTTGGTGGAAATTTTTATTACAAAAATATGACAGGATAAAAATTTGGATAATTTCTATAATTGGCAGTATATTAACTTTCTTTTTTGCTTTTTTGCTCGACTCCACTACTGCTAATTATTTTTATTTAATTTGCTTTTTTTCAGGAATTTTTCTAGGACCGGATCTTATAAATCCTCCAGCTTTCATTGCTACTATAACACAAAAAAATAAAAATGAAATTTCATCATTTTTTGCCATGTTCAATATGACAAATAAAATAGCGTTAATGATAGCTTCGTCATCCGCTTTGTTAATATTGGGTTTTTTTGAATATAAGCCAGGTGGTGATTCTGGCTTAGGTATATCTGTTATTCCTTATGTTTACGCCGTTCTACCATGTTTTTTAAAAATTATAGTAGTGATTTTATTGTTAAGATTTAGCAAATTCTCATTAAATTCTGCAATCTACGCGAAAAATCGGCAGCATCCTTGATTGACTCATCTTCAATGATGCAAGCTAGATCAAAAAGAGTTTTTATCGCGTCATCCGTTTTAATTTTTTGCTTTGAGTCGCTATAGTTTTTATTAAGATTTTTAATGATATCGTTTTTTATATTAATTTCTAAAACTTTAGCAGAGGCTGATTGAATTTGCTTTTGTTCCAATAAGAATCTTTCCATACGAATATCCATTGATCCAGAATCGACCGCTAAACATACTGGTGATTCAGTTAGTTTTTTTGATATTCTAACTTGTTTAACCTTATCTCCTAGTATTTCTTTGCAATATTTAACCAATCCATCAAATTCAGAATTAGTAATATCTTTACTATTTTCTTTGTTATCATTTTCATCTTCATTGTTTTTCTTATCTTCCTTTTTTTGATCGATATTTTCTATATCAATATCATGACGATTGATTGATTGAAATTCTTTTTCTTGATACGGCATCATTACCGTAACCCAGAACTCATCAACCGCATCAGTTAAATATAGAACTTCAACATCTTTTTCTAGAAATATTTCTAATTGAGGTGAAGATTTTATCTTATCAGTAGATTCTCCAGTTAAGAAATATATTTTATCTTGATTGGTTTTTATGTTTTCTAGATATTGCGTTATTGAAATTAATTTGCCTTGAGATTTAGAAGTTTCAAAGCGGCAAATTTCTAATATTTTGTCACGATAATCGGTCGATTCGCACAATCCTTCTTTTAGAACAGCGCCAAAATCTTTCCAAAATTTAAGATAATCTTCTTCATTTTGTTCTGCTTTTTTCTTTAATTCTGATAAGACTTTTTTAACTACCGATTTTTTAATTTTTTCTAAGATGGCATTATGTTGTAAATTTTCTCTACTGATATTTAATGGTAAATCATCAGAATCAATAACGCCGCGTAGAAACCTTAGGCAGGTTGGCACCAATTCAAGTTCTTCACTTATAAATACTTTTTTTACATATAATTTAACTGAAGTTTTGCGATCGGGGTGAAATAAATCAAAAGGCTTGCTACCAGGAACAAATAATAAGTTGCTATAACTAACAACCCCTTCAGCTTTATTGTGAAGAGTCATAAAAGGTTCTCCGGGTAGGTGAGAAATATGTTTGTAAAAATTATTATATTGCTCTGTGGTGATTTTATCTTTTGCTTGTTGCCATATTGCTGAAGCCGAATTTAAGACTTCAGTTTTTGCTCCATCTTTTTCATTTTCAGGAATAAATTCTATTTTAAAATCGATGTGATCTGAATAAGTTTGTATCACATGTTTAATATGAAAACGATCAAGAAAGTCTGTAGCATCATCTTTGAGATGAAGAATTATTTTAGTGCCTCTTACAATATTTTCATCTGATTTATTAACATTAAAGCTTCCTGCGCCACAAGAAGACCATTGCCATACTGCACTTTCGTCATATTTTGAGCTGATAACTTCAACTTGATTGGCAATCATAAAAGACGAATAAAAGCCAACCCCAAATTGGCCAATAAGCTGCACATCTTTTTGTTTATCACCGGTAAGAGATTTTATAAAATTTTCTGTACCAGATCTAGCAATTGTTCCTAGATTATTTATTAAATCATCACGATTCATTCCTAGACCATTATCGCTAATTATTAATTGTTTTTTTTCTTTATTGGTAGTGATGGTAATTTTTAGATCATCACTAGCTATATTTGAATCTTGTAAAGATAAATAACGCAATTTATCGCAAGCATCTGATGCGTTAGAAATTAATTCACGTAGAGCAATATCTTTATTGGTGTAGAGTGAGTTAATCATTAAATTAAGAATTTTGCCAACTTCAACATCAAAATTAAATTCATTATTGTTGTTTTTAGCTTTTTCTTGTTTTTTTTGTTGCGCAGTCATGATATTTTTTATTTAAAAATTAAATTTGATAATTTGTAAATTTTATTTAATAGATATTTTCTATCTTAAAAAAGATAAAATTAATGATTCTGATTAAAAAACAAAACATTTTAATTTATACCAATTCTCATCTAATAACCAAAGAAATAATTTCAAGATTAAATAAATTCTATAATTACCAAAATTATTTTATTGGAACGAATAATACCAATTCCCATCTTTAAGTAAAATTATCAAAATTCTTTGCTTTGCTAGAGTCTTTTTAAAAGTAAGCTTAATAGAATAAATTATAAAAAACTAAAACTTATTAGCTCCATCCAAAACCTCTAATAATTGCTTATTATTCCAGCTTTTACCTATATAGCCTTGCATATCATGTGCTTTAATTTTGGCAATAGTTTTGTCATCTTCATCGCCAGTAAATGCTATTATTGAAATATCTTTGAAATTGATGAAGTTTTTAAAATTTTCTCCTTCTTCATTTTTCTTGCCCTCTTTAATTAATTTTGTGGCTTTGTAGCCATCTATTTCAGGCATTTGTAGATCCATAAATATTATATCTATTTCATTGCCTTTTTCTTCTAGAATTTCAAGAGCTTCTTTGCTATGTTCGGCAGTATAGACTATAAAATTAAGATTTTCTAACCTATTGGCTGATATTTTTCTATTTACAATCTGATCATCGACAACAAGAATAGTTTTGCCATTATGTTTTTCTTTTATAATGGCTTCGTAATCAATTTTATCTTCTTTTTCGATAGATAATTCTTTTTTGTTCTCATATTCTTTATCAAGTTTAGGAAAGGAAATTACAAACTCGGTGTATTCTCCTAATTTAGAATTGCAAATTATAGATCCTCCAAAAGCAGATATTACTCTTCTACAAAATGGTAAACCAAGACCTGTACCTTCGGCTTTGCCACTAGTCATGAATGATTCAAATATTGACTCTAACTTATCTTTTGGAATTCCTGGTCCGGTATCGCGAAAATAAAGATAATTAAATTTTTTATCACTTAAATCTTCTTTTTTTGTACTTATGGTAATCTTACTTTTTGGATGAGTTTTAAGATAATAAAGAGCATTTTTAAGGAGATTAAATAAAACAAAAATAAGCATATTTTTATTGCCCTTAAAATAGAAATCATGATCAATATTTGATGATACTTTATTTTTTTCTGCAGATCCTGCAAAGGCAAACTCTTTTATAGCAATATCTACCGCTTCTGATATTTTGTAAATCTTGAATGTGCTTTTATCTATTTCTTTGCTTTTGATATTAGAAAGTATCATATCAATAACCATATTACCTCTAATAGAAGAGTGATCTATGATTTTAATAAGTTCTTCTAATTCTGTAATCTCTTCTTTAGAAACAAAAATTCTGTTATTTTCTCTTGATTGAGATATTTCATGTAGTTTTTTGATAAGAATATAAGTTGATTGATGAATAGATCCAAGAGGATTGCGCATCTCATGAGCTATTGATCCGCCTAGAGATTCTAGGGATTTGGCTCTTTCTTGAGCTCTTATACCTATAATATTGCTAAAATTAAATATATATCCTGCAACAAATGCAAGAGCATATTGTATTGAGTGCGAGCCAAAAGTATCTATTGGATATATGTTTATCGATCCTGTTAGTTTGCAAAATATAATTGCAAAGCCTATACCTACTACAAAGGAAAATATAGCAATAAATATGTTAGGAATAAAAAGAATGACAACAAATATCATTACTATTTCTTCCATCAGCCACACATCTATAAGTCCATTTTTTATAAGATTAACAGTGAAGAAAAATGGGAGATTGTATATAACTATGAAGAGCCAATAGAATTTAAGAAAATTTTTATATTTTTCTTCATAAAAAGTAAAGAAAAGCAAAGCTATGCAACTTAAGGCTCCTATGATCCTAAGAGAGATATTTTCATAGGGATTTGGGTATATATAAGTCCACCAAAACCAAAATGCGGGATGAGCAAAAACTGCAATTAAACCAAAAGCTAATAAATGATGTTTATTATATTTTAACCTTTCTGACAAAAAATTCTTCATAATTATATAAGATTTATATAAAATATAACATCTGCATTCTTTTTTTTATCTTGCGTAATGTTACAAGATACTTGGTAAAGATTACTTCTGTCCATGTTTCTGTAAGTTATTTCTACCTCTTTCTCGCTTTTTAAAAATAACAACTCTAATAAGGATAATCTAACTTCTGTAATATAGTATCTTTTTTTATTATTTTTTTCCAAAAGAAAGTTTCCAACATGGGATATAATATTATATATTACAAATGCAGTGGGTAGAATGGGGTAATTTTTAAAATGTCCTGCGCATCTTTCTTTTTCTATCTCGGGAATTGAAAATAAAAGTTTTTCATGGTTAATTTCTTTGTTTTCAAAAGTAATTTGTTTTCTGTAAGGGCTTTCTTTAGATGGTTTTATTTCT
>JALQXY010000079.1 GCA_023262945.1 Rickettsiales bacterium
AAAAAATTTGTTATGATGTTTTTAAGCAATTTAAACCCAAATACATCAATAAAAAGTTGATTTGAGCTTAATATCAAAATTATAATATAAAAATATGCCAAACTCAGACATTAACAAAAATTTCTTGGCACTCGAAGAACTTGAAGAAAATATAGAAGGAATAGATTTAAAAAAAATTAAAAGAATTCTCAATGATAATCACCAACTTCAAGTAGAGTATGCTAGCAATATAAAAGATCTAGAAAAAAATCTAGAAGAAAAAGAAAATAAAAAAAATAAAGAAAATATTGGCAAATATGCAAAAAATATTATAGCTAAATTCTATATTGATTCTATCAAAGAAAAAATTGAACCTCTTATTCGTGATAAAAGAAATCTAAATGTTGAAGATATTCAATACTCAATACGCGGCTTTAAATCTCTTGATAAAACTAAAAGAAACACTATATCACTCTTTATTAAAAAAATAAAAGAAAACGATTTTAAAAATAACATAGAAGAAAATTTATATCTACATTGGAATAATTCTATAGCCGAAATTAAAGAAATTGAAGAGAAAGAATTAAGTGAAAAAGATGCTAAAACCACAGAAGTAGCATCAACTTTAAGCGCCTCCCATGATAAAACGAGTCATTTATCAATAGCTTCATTATCCAGAGAAACAGAAGCAGACAAATCAACCCAAACTGATGAATCATTCAGCAGCGATTCTCTTGATGGCTTATCAAAAATTACCTCAGCAGAAATTACCTCAGTTGCAGCAACGCAAAATGAATATTGCGAAGGGTCGGAAAAAAGATTATCGTACTCTTTTTTAGATTCAGCAAGATCAGAAAAGAAAGAGATGCTAAGTAGTGAAGATGAGCCATCTATTAGTCACAATGGCTCTTTTTTTTGCCCATCTGAATTCAATGAAGAACCTTCTCAATCACCATCACTAAGATCTAAGGATAATTTATGTGAATATGCAAGTTGTCAAATTTTGTAATTTAAGAACCCTGCAAATCTTATCTCAAAATACTTACGAGTTAATATCTCAAAAATACTTTGTTGTAATTTTATTTAAAGATTGAATTTGGTATAGCATTACTATACAGAAAAAGAATCACCAAGATAAACCTCTTTTACATTTTTATCTTTTATAATGTCATCTTTTGTTCCGTGAGATAATATTTTACCGTCATACACAATATAGCCCTTATCAACTATTGACAAAGTCTCTCTTACATTGTGATCCGTAATTAAAACCCCTATTTTTCTATCTTTAAGATGATAAATCATTTTTCTAATATCGCTAATTGCTATAGGATCGACACCAGCAAATGGCTCATCCAGAAGAATAAAAAGAGGATCATTGGCTAAAGCTCTTGCAATTTCTACTCTTCTTCTTTCGCCACCAGAAAGAGATAAGGCATGAGACTTTCTAATATGTTGAATGGAAAATTCATCAAGCAAATTTTCTAATTTTTCATTTCTTTTTGCTTTGCTGTTTTCGGAAATTTCTAAAATTGAATAAATATTATCTTCAACTGACATATCACGAAAAATAGAAGCTTCCTGCGGCAAATAACCAATACCAAGCTTTGCCCTTTGAAACATTGGAATATTAGTAATATCTAAATCATCGATAAATATTTTTCCTGAAGAGGGTTTTATTAAACCAGCGATCATATAAAAACATGTAGTCTTTCCAGCGCCATTTGGACCAAGAAGACCAACAACTTCGCCCTGCTTTATCGAAAAGTCAACACCACGAATTATTTCTTTTTTTCCGTATTTTTTAGTTATTTTTTCAATTTTTAAAACTTTGTTCATCTAAATTTTTTAAATCTTGATTAATTATAATTTTTACTCTATCATCTTGCTTTAATTGCTTTGGATCTTGCCAAATTTCTTTTTTTTGACCAATAAAAATACCTTTCTCATTTTTCAAATCATACAAGAAATGTTCGCCACTAGCAATTGACATGCCGTTATTTACTACAACCTTTTCTTGTAAAACAAATATATCTTGCGTTGGATTATAATAACCCTTATTGGCAGTTGCCACAAAATCATTAGCAAAAATTTTAACATTGCTAATGGCGTCAATTTTTTTAATGGCTGATTTTTTATTATTACCTTCTTCAAAAAAAACTGTCATTTTATCAGAAGTTAATGAATTATTGCCACTTTCAATTACAACATTATCAATAAAATCAATAGTTTGAGATGTTTTTTTTATATCGATAATCTTAGATGTAATTTTTATTTGCCTAACTTTATCATCAAAAATTAAATTATCCGATAAGCTATTTTGAATAAAAAATAACGATATAATGACAAAAAAACTAATTTTTTTAATAATATTTAACTTTATTACTTTTTTTGATAACATTTCAAAAGCACAAAAAATCTTGAATTTCAATCGTAATATTGAAAATTATCAGCACAAAATACAAGTTATAAATTCACAAAAAAAAGTAAAAGCAAATTTTATGGCAGCAATTGCCGATACAGAAGAAAAAAGATCTTACGGTTTAATGAATTTAGCAAATTTAACAAATCATCAAGCTATGCTTTTTCTTTTTGAAAAAGAAATGATGGTCAATATGTGGATGAAAAACACTTTAATTGATCTTGATATGATATTTATTGATAAAAATAATAAAATTATCAATATCAAGACTGGTGCAAAAAAACTTTCTTTGCAAATAATTTCATCTAAATATCCTGTTAATAAAGTTTTAGAAATTAAAGCAGGACTTGCTGAAAAATTTAATATAAAAATTGGCGATTACATTTATATAAAATGAAAATTTATACTATAAACGACATAAATAATTATACTTTAGATGCTGCGTTATTTCTAAAAAATAAGACGCAAGATAATAGTAAAATTATAAAAACGACTCAACAAATTATATCTGACATTAAAATAAATGGAGATGATAGCTTGATTAAGCTATGCAATCAATTTGATAAAACTAATTTCAAACAAGCACATGAATTACTGGTTAGCGATGAAGAAATAAAAAACTCTGCAAATTATTTAGAACAACCTTTAAAAGACGCTTTAGAGCAATCCTATCAACGCATTTTTTCTTATCATCAAAAACAATTACCAAAAGATTTAAATTATACTGACGAAATTGGTATAACTCTAGGAAATAAATGGCAAGCCATAGAATCAATTGGAATTTATGCCCCAGGCGGAAGTGCTTCATATCCTAGCTCAGTTTTAATGTCGGCAATCCCAGCTATAGTAGCTGGTAGTAAAGAATTATCTTTATTTACACCCGCCACTAATAATAAAATCAATCCAGCTATCTTATATTCAGCAAATTTGTGCAACATAAAGAAAATTTATAAAATTGGCGGAGCTCAAGCCGTAGCAGCCATGGCATATGGAACTAAAACAATTAAAAAGGTGGATAAAATATGCGGACCAGGAAATTCATATGTTGCTATGGCTAAAAAATTACTTTTTGGCGATGTTGGTATTGATATGATAGCTGGCCCAACCGATTTAACTATTATCGCCAATAGTAAAAATGCCAAAGCGTCATGGGTTGCAGCAGATGCTCTATCACAACTTGAACATGGCATAGATTCTAAAGTCTTTATAATTACCGATAATTATAATTTTGCTCAAGAAATATTACAAAAACTAAATGATCTTACGCCAAATCTTGATCGTCAAAGCATAATTAATTCTTCAATACAAAATTCAGCAATTTTTGTTATTAAAGATATTAATCAAGCATCAATTATTAGCAATTTTATTGCACCAGAACATCTTCAAATAATTTCTTGTGATGAAGAAAAGTTATTAAAAAATATTAATAATGCTGGAGCTATATTTTTAGGAAATTACAGCCCTGAAGCAGTTGGTGATTATATCGCTGGGCCAAGCCATACACTGCCAACAGAAGGCACTTCTCGATTTGCTAGCGGTTTATCAGTTTTTGATTTTTTAAAACGCATTTCTATTATTAAATGCAATCAGGAAGGATTTAATAAATTATCAAACTCAGCACAATTAATGGCAGAAAATGAAGGGCTAAACGCTCATAAACTAAGCTTAGAAATCAGAAATAACAAAAATTAGATCTTTATGAGACTAAAAATAAGACTAAAAAATATATTGCTATTAACCTTATTAGTATGCTCTGTTTTTTCTTGCGTTAAAGACACAAAAGAAAGCGCCGCAACATTATATATCAAAGCTCACGAATCTCTTAAATCTAAAGATTATTTAACAGCTGCCGAACAATTTGAAAAAGTAGCAGATGAATATCCATTTTCTAAATGGGGTATTGAAGGACAGGTTATGGCAATTTATGCTTATTATAAAGAAGGCAATAATATAAAAATGATTAGCAATATTGATAATTTTATCAATCTTAATCCATCAAGTTCATATATTGATTATATACTTTATATGAAAGGAATAGTTTATTATGAGCAAATTCCTAGTATAAATCGCGCTCAAAATATTAGTCAAAGCTCTCTCGATATTTTTAATAATTTAATTACTCGTTTTCCCGAATCAAAATACAGCGCTGATGCTAAATCAAAATTAAATTTTATAATTGAACACATATCTGGCAGCTATATGGCAAAAGGAAGATTTCAAGGCAAACAAAATAATTATATTGGCGCCATCAATAATTTTCTGAAAGTTATTAATGATTACGATAGCTCAAATCAAGTTCCGGAAGCTTATTATCGTATAGCTGAAATTTATCACAATCTTGGCTTAACTTCATTGACCAATAGGGCTTTATTAGAGTTAAAAACTAATTATCAACAAAGCAGCTGGAATAAATTAGCACAAAATAAATTTGATTAAACAAGTAATAAATGAACAGCGTCAGTAAAGGCAAAAAACATATATGGCTGCCATATACACAAATGCAAAATCATTCAACGCAGCTTGAAGTTAAAAAAACACGCGGCAGCAAAATTTATCTTAAAAATGGAAAAGTTTTAATAGATGGCATTTCATCTTGGTGGTCTATAGCCCATGGCTATAATCATCCAACTATAACTAAAGCAGTTAAAATGCAGGTTAAAAAACTACCGCATATAATGATGGCCGGCTTTTCTAATGAACAAACTTACAAATTAGCTTATCGCTTATGCAATTTTACCAAACTTGATAAATGTTTTTTTTCCGATTCTGGATCTACCGCAATAGAAGTGGCAATGAAAATAGCATGGCAACATTATATCAATATCAACAAACCACAAAAAACTAAATTTATTTCTTTTAAAAATTCATATCATGGTGATACTAGTGGCGCTATGTCACTAGCTGATCTATCAAGCGGCATGCATAAAAAGTTCAAAAATTTACTTTTAAATAATTTTTCACTAGATTTACCAAAAAATGAAAATGATCTTAATCAGTTTGATGATTTCTTAAAAAATAATAAATCACAAATAGCCGCTATTTTTATTGAACCTTTAGTGCAATGTGCTGGCGGTATGAAGTTTCATAGCGTTAATATTCTTGAACAAATATTTACCATTAGCAAAAAGCATGAAGTTTTATTTATATGTGATGAATGCGCCGTTGGATTTTATCGAACTGGGGCAAAAATGGCATTTCTTCATAGTAAAAAAATAAAACCAGATATGCTAGTTATTGGCAAAGCTCTTACCGGAGGATTTATGACATTAGCCGCCACCCTCACCTCTGAAGAAATATATAATAGCTTTTTAGGAGATTCTTTGAATTCGGCATTAATGCACGGACCAACATTCATGGGAAACCCATTAGCAGCTTCAGCAGCCAACGCCTCTTTAGATATATTTGAAAAATATGATTATGAAAGAAAAATAAAAAATGATAGCATATTTATAAGTCAAGAATTAGAAAAATGTCGCCATTTAAAAAACATATCAGATGTAAGAACTATTGGAATGATTGGAGTTGTTGAACTCAAAAGAGATTGGTCGCAAATATTAAAAATGCGCCAAGAGATAATTAAATATGGAGTATTTTTAAGGCCTTTTCATAATTGCATATATCTGATGCCACCACTTAATATATCAAGAACAGATTTAAAAAAAATAACCGACTCGATATATAATATCATTAAAAAGATATCTTAATAAATTATCCATTTTTAAGTTATACCAATTCCCATCTAAAAATGAACAATATGACAAAATATTTTTTGAGATAAAAATTGTAAAAAATGCAAGTCCTATACCTATAGGACTTAAGGCTTTTTGCAATTTT
>JALQXY010000084.1 GCA_023262945.1 Rickettsiales bacterium
GATAAAAATTGTAAAAAATGCAAGTCCTATAGGTATAGGGCTTAAGGCTTTTTGCAATTTTTAGCCAAAAAGATAAAGTCAGATTGTTTAGTTTTTGTATGTTTTTTAGGTGGGAATTGGTATTACCAATTCCCACCTAAAAATGACATAAAATATTAGCACCTTCACCTATCTTAAAGCTATTTTTAATAGCTTTATAAACATATTTATTGGCTTTTTTTACTGATTCAAAAACATTAAATTCTTGGCATAAATTGCAAGATATTGCCGAAGCAAGGCTGCAACCAGTACCATGAAATTGTTTATTATAGATTTTTTTATTTGATATTAAATGATAAGAATTATCTTCCGTTAATAATAAGTTGTAAATTTTATTGTCATTATTTTTAAGATGCCCACCTTTAATTAGAATGTTTTTTGCACCTAGGTTTTTAATTTTCTGCGCTGCCAATTTCATATCATCTATATTGCCAATTTTCATATCAGATAAAATTTCTGCTTCATCAATATTTGGAGTAATAATAGTGGCAAGGGATAGCATTTTTTGCTTAAAGAAATTTATTGCTGATTTTTCCAATAAAACATCGCCAGAAGTTGAAATCATAACAGGATCAAGAACTATATTTTTAATATTATTTTGACTTTTTAAAGTATAATAGATCATTTCTGCAATCTTATGATTCGCTAACATGCCAATTTTTATAGCATCAAATTCTATATCTTGAAAAATCACCTCAAGCTGTTTTTTTAAAAAATAAACATCAGGATTATGAATAGCAAAAACTCCTTTAGTATTTTGCGCAGTTAAAGAGGTTACAATAGTTGAGCTATGTATTTTATGATAACATGCTGTTTTAATATCAGCTTGCAAACCAGCACCACCACCAGAATCTGACCCCGCTATTATGAGTAACTTTTTTGTCATTTTCAAGCAATAAAAACTGACTTGCCTGCAACAACGGTTCTTATTGCCCTACCCTTAACCTTAAAACCAGCAAATGGTGAATTTTTTGATTTACTATGAAATTCTTCGGGATTTATCTGCCATTCTTGATTTAAATCTATAATAGTTAAATCAGCTCTAGCACCTTTTTTAATAACCCCACCGTCAAAATTGATAATTTTAGCCGCATTACAAGTAATTTTTGCCAATAAATCAGATAATGATAATAGTCCTTGATGATAAAGAGATAAAGAAAGAGGTAGCATCGTTTCAACGCCAACAATACCAAAAGCAGCGCTGGATAAGTCTTTATTTTTTGATTCCTTGTCATGCGGAGCATGATCGGTTGAGATAGCATCAATTAAACCACTTTTTAGACCTTCCATTAAAGCTAAACGATCTAAATTGGATCTTAAAGGTGGGTTCATTTTGGCGTTGGTACCAGATTTTAAAACTTGTTCATCAGTAAGTATAAAATGATGAGGACAAACTTCAACAGTTGCTTTTAAGCCCTTATCTTTGGCTCTTTTAATTGCTTCTAGCGCTTCTTTAGTTGAAACATGCAATAAATGATATTTACCACCTGTTTTTTCTAAAATTGATAGATCTCTTTCAACGATTATTGATTCTGAAATATTGGGAATACCATTTACATTTAATTTATAAGAAATCTCACCTTCATTTATACAACCTTTATTAGTTAAATTCAAATCTTCTGCATGCTGAGCTATAACCAAATCAAGATCCTTAGACTTTTCAAAGGCTAATCTCATTAAGTGAGCATTCATAACTGGCAAACCGTCATCGGTGAAACCAACAGCTCCGTGATTTTTTAACTTCTCAAAATCAGTCAGTTCTTGACCTTTCATACTTTGAGTAATGCAAGCATATGCCAATATATTGCAATAGGCTTCTTTTTGTGCTTTATTGCTGATATAATCTAAAATATCAGTATTATCTATTGTTGGCGAAGTATTAGGTTGACAAACAACAGTAGTAATACCGCCAGCAACAGCTGATTTTGAACCACTAGATATATCTTCTTTGTGAGTTTGACCCGGATCGCGAAAATGTACCTGAATATCAATAAGACCCGGACATAAAACATGACCCTTGCAATCAATAATCTCTGCATCGCTAACTTCAATATTGATACCAAAATCAGCAATCCTATCACCAATGGTTAAAAGATCTCCTTTTGCTTCATATTTTGATGCTGGATCAACGATTAAAGCATTTTTATAAAGAGTCTTTTTATTTGGATCAATTTTTTGTTGATAAGGTAAATTGAATTTTGTCATATCTTTTGCTAATTATATTTAAAAGAATTTCAGCAGCTCCATTTGGGAAATTGTACTATTCCCACTCTATTGTACCTGGTGGCTTTGAAGTTAAATCATATGTAACTCGATTTATACCATTAATTTCATTAATTATTCTGCTTGCTATTTTAGCTAATAATTTAGAGTCAAAATGATAAATATCGGCAGTCATACCATCTATTGAAGTAACAGCTCTTAACGCTAAAACATTTTCATAAGTTCTAGCATCTCCCATTACACCAACAGTTTTAACTGGCAATAAAACAGCAAATGCTTGCCAAATTTCATTATAAAGACCAGCCTTTTTAATTTCTTCAATATAAATAGCATCAGCTTCTTGTAATATTTTAATTTTTTCTATAGTTATTGCACCAATGATTCTAATAGATAATCCTGGGCCAGGAAATGGATGGCGATTTATTATTAAATCTGGCAAACCTAACTCTTTTCCTAGTAATCTTACTTCATCTTTAAAAAGCATACGAACTGGCTCTAAAAGTTTTAACTTCATATCTTTGGGTAAGCCTCCAACATTATGATGAGATTTTATTGTATGACTTTTACCAGAATTAGGATGAGAAGATTCGATAACATCAGGATAAAGAGTACCTTGAGCTAAAAATTTAGCATTTTTTATCTTTGATGCCTCCTTATCAAAGACCTCAATAAATGTTTTGCCAATTATTTTACGCTTCATTTCTGGATCAGAAATTCCGTCTAATTTTTTAATAAACAAATCTTTCGCATCAACATAAATAAAGTTAGCTTTAATATTTTTAGCAAATGTTTCCTCTACTTCTTGCGCTTCGTTTTTGCGCAATAATCCATGATCAACAAAAATACAAGTTAATTGCTTACCAATAGCTTTATTGATAAGAGCAGCTACAACAGAAGAATCTACACCGCCACTCAAGCCACAAATAACTTGATTATGACCAACTAGTTGCTTAATTTCATTAATTTCATAATTAGCGAATTTTTTCATTGTCCAATCACTAACGCAGCCAGCAATATTTTTTACAAAATTTTTAATAATTATGGCACCATCTATTGAATGATAAACTTCAGGATGAAATTGTAGCCCATATATCTTTTTTTCTTCATTAACAATAGCAGCATAAGGAGCATTCTCAGTTTTGGCCAAAATTTCAAAACCTATCGGCAATTCTTCGACTTTATCACTATGACTCATCCACACTTGTTTATTAACAACATTATGAAAAAAATCAGATTGTTTAACAATATCGATGTCAATTTTACCAAATTCTCTTTTATCGCTTTTTTGCACTTTGCCACCGAGTAAATGACAAATTAATTGCTGGCCATAACATATACCTAGAATTGGAATATTTAAATCAAAAACTTCTTTAGAAATGGTTGGTGAGTTTTTATCATATACCGATTCTGGACCTCCCGAAAAAATAATAGCTCGAGGCTTAAGTTCTTTTATTTTAGCAAAATTAATATCACTATTTTGCACTTCACAATAAACACCAATTTCACGCACTCTGCGTGCTATCAGTTGAGTTACTTGACTACCAAAATCAACAATTAAAACAAGGTTATTTGACATTATTTAATTAGGGTTGTGATTATTTTTTGTTTTATCTGCTCAGTTGAATAATTTTTATAAATTATATCATGAATTGCTTGACACAAAGGTAGATTTATATTGTTCTTTTGACACAATTTAATAACTGATACAGCTGAAATTGCACCTTCATAAGTTATATTATTTTGCTTGATAATATCTTGATATTTCTCTCCTAAAGCCAATTTAATTCCTAAAGAATTATTGCGCGATTTATTTGATGAACAAGTTAGAAATATATCACCAAATCCGGCTGCTGTTGATATGCGAGCATCGCAACCAAAAAATTTACATAATTCTTTAATTTCTTGCGCGCCATAGGTTATTATAGCCGCTTTAGCATTAACTCCAAGCTCCAATCCATCAATTACACCGCAACCAATCGCTAAGATATTTTTTATTATGCCGCAAATTTCAGCAGCTATAGGCTGAGAGTCATATATAGCGCGGAAGTAATCATTGTTTAAAATTGATATAATATCATTGGCTAAATTTACTTCTTCACAACAAATATTGGTAATGGTTGGCATCTTAGCAGCAACTTCAACGGCAAAATTTGGACCAGACAATATAGCGTACTTTCTATTTTTATTAATTTTAACAAAAGAATCAGTTAGAAGTTCTAAAGAATCAGGATTTAAACCTTTGGAGCATATAACAAAAGAGCATTTATAAGGAATAAAATCTTTCTTAGACAAGTCAATAAAAACCTCATTAGCAACTAAAGAAGGCACTACAATAAAAATAAAATCACAATCTTTAGCAAAATCATCATAATTAATAGCTGATTTTAAATTTGATTCCAGAATTATATTTGGTAAATATTTAGAAGATCTATGTTTATCATTGATCTCTGTTACAACATCAGATTCAATTGAGCTTAACAAAACATTATGATTGTTACCAGCTAGAACATTGGCAATGGCAGTTCCCCATGTTCCAGCGCCAATAACAAGGATGTTTTTTTGTGCAAGTTTTTTTGTTTTTTGTGTAAGTTTTTTTGCCATAAATTTATTTTTCAATAATAACGTAAGAATTTACTAAATTACCCTCATCGCTAAGACTTAAATGCGCAATAAAATTTTTACAGTTAAAGATTTTATTCAAAAAAGTGATTTTGTTGTTTATTATTAAAATATTGGGCTTACCTAAATAATCATTAGTTATTTCTATATCTTTAAAATTTATACCACGACCTATTCCAATACCACAAGCTTTAGAAAAAGATTCTTTAGCAGCAAATCTTTTAGCCAAAAAAAGAATCTTTTTTTGATGATTTTTAATAGATCTAAAAGATGCTATCTCTTTATCGGTATATATCTTGGTCAAAAATTTATCAGTAAATTTATGCCATAATTTATCAATTCTGGTACTATCGATAATATCAACCCCGATACCTATTATCATAAATTTTACTATTTATATTTACTTATAAAAAGGTCAAATTTAGAAAAGCTAACTCTGCTTTGCAATTAATTATTAACAATAAATAATAATACTTTAACTTAAATTAAATTTTGTAATAACTTTTCTTAAGATTCTTAATTGATGATTTAAATTTAAATAATGCATAACAATATTATTATAACCATTGGTAATTATGGCTTTATAGTCGCCGTTCATAAAAAAAACAATATTGAGAATAAAATCTTTATCAAAAAAGAAGATTTTTCCGAAAATACTAAAAAAGAAATAATTAATCTTTTTAAAAAAAATAAAAATCTACACACCTACATAATTATTGATACAATTGATCAGCTATATAAAAAGAAAAGCTTTCCTAAGGTTAATTTTTTTGATTTAAAGAAATTAGCATCGCGATTTCTGGCTTCTGAAGGAGATAAAGATAGTTTTAAAGATTTTACTATAATTAACAAAAATAGCGCTAAAAATGATAAGCAATGGGATTGTCTTTTTATATCATCACCACAATCAAAAGAAATAAAAGAATGGATTAATTTCTTAGTAGATGCACCTAATCATCTTGCGGGAATTTACATGTTGCCAATTGAATGCTTCAGCCTTTTTAAATTAATCAGAAAAAACATCATTTTAAAAGAAAAGAAATTTGATACTAAGAGCAATAATGACTTATATTGCATAATTATGCAAAATAAAGTAAGTGGAGTTAGACAAGTTGTATTCTCTCAAGATTCTATAGTCTTTACAAGGATAGTAAATTATGAATTTCACAACAAAGATTTTGTTGAAAAGTTTGAGCAAGATATTTATAGCACTTTTGAATATATAAAAAGAATATACAACAACCTAAAAATCGAAGAAATTAAAGTAATAAGTATTTTTTCAAAAGAGATAAATAATCTTATAAATCTAGGAAACAATAAAGATATAAATTATAATTTCTTTACACCGAGTGAAATATCAAAAAAAATAGGAATAAAATCAATCATTCCCGAGAAAAGTAGATTTTGTGATATTTTAATATCAAAAGTTTTTTCATCACAGAAAAAAATCATGAAATTTCAATCACCAAAACTTAAACTTATAAATAAGTTTTTTCTTATTTTGCAATCGACATACTATTTGAATTTATTTTTTGTTATACTTATTTCGCTAGTCTCATTTTACACAATAATAAATAAACAAGATTATAATTCAAAAATAGAGAGTGAAGTTATTAAAAAATTTAAAGCAGCTAAAAGCGTAACTTCTATAAAAATTGATACACTGGATGATCTTAGATACAAAAAAGAAGGTGTATCTTTGAGCTTTGAAAGAATAGCTGATTTTGGTAAAATAGAAGAAGCTTTAGGATTTTTTGATAATAATATTTTTAAATTTTATAGCAAACTCAGCTATGCTCGTAACTTAAAGTTAAAAATTAGAAAATTTTCATACTTATTAAATAACTTTGATCACAAAGCACCTAGCGATCTCAGTTACATATACACAATTCAAGGTGACGTTTTTAACAATAGCGGGGATATCGAGGATTTGTTTCGTGAATTTGACGCCTTAACAATTGAAACTAAAAATAAATTTAACAATAATGAAGTAACTTTTTCTGAATTGCCAAAAAATATTGATTTTGGTCAAAAATATTACTCATTTCCTTTTAGTTTTTCTATCATTGGTAACAATAACGTAGCAAACTAATGAAAATATCTATTATAAAAAACAAAATAACAATAAACTTAACATTGTCTCTTATCTTGACATGCTTTATATCTTATATTAGCTACTATAATTTCCGATTTACCAAAGAATCGGAGGAAATTATTGCAGCTACCAAAAATGAAACTATCAGATTGCAGCAAGAAAGAATTGATCTTGAAAGTAAGGCAGCTGAATTCAAAAAATATACTCAAATATGGGTACAATTACCGGAATTAAAGAAAAAAGTTGAAGGAATCAAATCAGATGCAGTTAACAAGATAGTTTCAGATTTGGCAAAAAAATATTCTATAAACAAAATTGATATGAAAATTAGCCTCCCTAACCCTCTTGAGCAAGGAATTTTTAAAAGATCAACTATTGATGTTTTGCATACTAAAATTAATCTTGATTTTTTGTCGGCAACTGATGCAACATCTATAAGTTTTATTGATGATTTTTTAAATAGCCTAGCAGGACATAAAATAATTACTCAACTTGAGATTTCTAGGGAAAATGAATATACTAGAAATGATTTACAAAAAATCAGTACAGGAAAATATGAAGGAAATATAAAAACAAAAGCAATTATCAATTGGTATGCCTATAAAAATAAATAATTTACTAAAATTTATACAAATATCAATTATATTGATTACCTTATCTAATATTGCACTATCTCAACAAATAAAAGAATCTGCAATAATTGAAAAAAACAATAACGATGAAACGATATCAAAAGATAGTACTTTACAAATAAAAGAAAAATTGAAGTCTTTAATGATGGATTCAGAGGAAGAAGATAATGTCAATTTAGCAATCGAATCATACAAAAATGGTGTAAATTTATTATTTACTGATGAAGAATTTGATAACAAAGAAGAGGTTAAGAAAGATGAAGTAGAAAAAACAGATGAAGAAGAAAATAAAAACGCTTTTCTGCATTTAGCATCAATTATTTATAACAATTCTGACGAATGGACGATATGGATTAATGATAAAAAAATTATGGCCAATAATAATAATCCCGAAAATGAAATTTATGTTACCAATATAAATTTTAACAAGGTTGATATCATATGGAAATTAAGTCTAAGTAAATGGAAAATTCTATCACGTAATAAATCAGAAAATCTAATACCAGAAATCAACGAACAAAATCAAGTTGTATTAAATTTTTCATTAAAAAGCAATCAAAGCTTTTCTCTAGCAGATAATTTAGTTATTGAAGGTAGGGGATATAATAAAAATCTAAAATAATGTCTATAAAAATACATAATTCTCATGATTTTGACAAAATGAGAGCAGCTGGAAGAATAGCCGCCAAAATATTAGATTTTATAGCTGATTATGTTAAACATGATGTATCAACTCAATATTTAAATGATCTTTGTCATGAAAAAATAATAGGATACGGTGCCATCCCTGCGCCCCTTAATTACAAAGGCTTCCCTAAATCAATATGCACATCAATAAATCATGTTGTATGTCACGGGATACCGTCGAAGAAAAAATTAAAAGATGGTGATATTATAAATATCGATGTCACAGTTATAGTTGATGGCTGGCATGGCGACAGTAGTAGAATGTATTATGTTGGCAAGCCGTCAATTAAAGCTAAAAGATTAGTAGAGGTTACTCACGAATGTATGATGCTTGGAATAGAGCAAGTAAAAGATGGGGAGCCTTTTAATAAAATTGGTCAAGCCATAGAAAATCATGCTCACAAAAACAATTTTTCCGTAGTTAGAGATTATTGTGGTCATGGCATAGGAAAAGTATTTCACGACGAACCAAGTATTCTACATTACGATTCAGGAAATAATGAACTCATAATGAAAGAAGGTATGTTTTTTACTATTGAGCCAATGATAAATGCTGGAAAATATCAAACTATACTAAATAAGCATGATGGCTGGACAGTAACAACTAGAGACAAATCTCTTTCTGCACAATTTGAACACACAATTGGCGTTACCAAAAACGGATATGAAATATTTACTTTAGATTAGAATTTATTTTGCCAACCAATAGTTATCTTGTAATCATTTTCTAGCATAGGACCATCAATTCTTTGATAAATTGGAGCGCCAAACTCAACTGCCAACCTATTACCTTCTAAAAATCCTTTTTGCATTAAAAAATTTACTCCAAATAGCAAATCTAATCTCTCTTGATCTTGCAACGATGTTTTAGCTGTTGGATTCATATTCATATTAACCATTTTATCTAGACTTGAGTCTCTTCCTTCAATTGCTTCATTTTTATTATAATCAAGCCTTGATAAAACTGAAAAAGCATTATTTAATTTTCTAGCTACCCAAGAAGTAATATTATATTGATCACCTAGCTTATAGCCATTGTCATTAGTGTTGAGTCTAAAAATACCATTAATTTGCCCGCCGTAAGAAAGGTTATCTTGATGGCCAGAATAGCTAATTCCTGGTAGTAGCTCGTAGGAGCCAGAGCCAATTTGCATTGGATATGGAAGTCTTGTTCCATCATATTTTTTATCAATATTTCCAGTTGGAAGAGAAAGTCCTAAATTAAACTGAAAGCGATTAGCATCTTTATTATAAAATTCATATAAAGCATTTATTTTAGTATCGCCAATGTCATCAGTTTCACGATTAAATTCGCCAGTTGCTCTATGGATATGATCCATGTTCTTTTCGACAAAACTTCCCATGGCTGATAAGGTTAGTTGATCGGTAATTCCATACATTGCACCAATCATATGCATTTTCATGGTCATTTTAGTTGGAGCAACAATATACCTACTTAATGCATCAGAAGTTGAAACTTTATTATCTTCATTTCTCAAACCTTTCATTTTCATATATGAAAATCTATATGAAGTCATAATTTCACCTTTTTTATGAATATGATCTCTCATCACGCCAATTGGAGCATGATTATCTGGTCTTTTAGATGTTTTATATTCTTGAGAATAGGAATTATTTGCTATCGTTAACGAAATAACAAATATGAGTAAAGAAGTTATTTTATTTGATTTCATACAATGATTACCATCTTAGAATAATCGATCCCCAAGTTAAGCCTCCACCTAAAGCTTCAATAGCAACATTATTACCCCGTACAAGCTTACCATTTTTATTAGCATAATCCATTGCCAATGGGATGGTTGCAGCAGAACTATTACCTTGATTTTGCAAAGTGATAATTACTTTTTCCTTAGAAATGCCCACTTTTTGAGCAAGAGAAGTTAAAATTCTTAAATTAGCTTGATGCGGAATCAGCCAGTCTAAATCTTCAATAGTAAGATTAGCTTTTTTTAAAGTAGAAAGGAGGGAGTTAGACATTTTTTCGACAGCATTCTTAAAGACTTCCCTGCCCTGCATTGTAATAAATCCAGAATCTTTCGTTGACGATGTGCCTCCTGATGTCTTTAAAATATCAACCAAAGCGCCATCACTATAAAGATTGGAAGCTAATATATCGCTTGCGCAATCATTTTCTTGCGCTGACAAGATAACTGCACCCGCACCGTCACCAAATAAAACACAGCTATTACGATCTTTCCAATCAACAATTCTTGATAAAGTTTCAGCACCAATAACCAAAATATTCTTAGCTTTACCAGATTTTATAAAACTATCAGCTACATCTAAAGCATAAACAAAGCCAGAGCAAACAGCTTGAACATCGAAAGCAAAAGCATTTTTTATTCCAAGTTTTTCTTGAACTATAACAGCAGTTGCAGGAAAAGTTAAATCAGGAGTAGTGGTAGCTAAAATTATACAATCGATTTTTGTTAAGTCAAAATTAGATGATTTTAACAAATCAAGAGCAGCTTTATACGCTAAGTCAGATGTTAACTCTTTGTCGTCTGCTATATGTCTATTTTTAATACCTGTTCTGGTTAAAATCCATTCATCATTGGTATCTACTATTTTAGATAAATCATCATTACTGACAATCTTTTCTGGTAAATAAGAACCTGTAGCAATTATTTTTGATTTAATCATTATTGAGTTATTATAAAACTAGCCATCAGATCCTTTTATCTCATTGCTGATTTTTTCATTTATATTATCTTTTATTAAAGATATGGCAACCGAAATTGCGTTTGCAAAACCAATAGAATCTGCACCTCCGTGACTTTTAACAACAACGCCATTTAAACCAATAAGCATGGCACCGTTATGCAATCTTGGATCCATTTTTTTACTAGATTTTGCAATAGCACATCTAGCTAATAGATAGCCGATTTTTGACATAATAGAGCTGGTAAATGCTTCACGCAAGATATTGTTGACCATCTTAGCTGTTCCCTCTATAACTTTTAGGGAAATATTGCCAGTAAAACCGTCCGTTACCACCACATCAACCGTGCCTTTAGTGATGTCATTTCCTTCAACGTATCCATAAAAATTATCTTTTAAATCACTTTCTTTAAGCAGTAAAGCAGCATTCCTAACGGCATCATTACCCTTTAAATCTTCAGAACCTATGTTTAATATGCCAATTTTAGGATTCTTAATATTAAGCGCCGTTTTAGCAAAAGCATGTCCCATAATTGCAAATTGAAACAACACATCAGAGTCGCATTCAACGTTAGCACCCATGTCAAGAAGAACCGTTCCTGAGTTTTTTTGATTTGGAATTGATGTAACTATTGCTGGACGATCTATTGAAGGCAAAGAACGTAAAACTATTTTTGAAATCGCCATCAAGGCGCCAGTATTTCCAGCAGAAACTGCAACATCAGCCTGACCTTCTTTTACAGCGTTAATTGCTAATCTCATACTAGACTTAGTACCTCGACGCAAAGCCAGAGAAGGCTTCTCGTCAGAGCTAATAACTTGATCGGTATGAATTATAGTATAACGATCTTTAAGTTTAGAGCAATTTTTGAGCTCAAGTTCAATTTCATCAGATTTGCCATATAATAAAAAGTACACATTTTTATTTTGGCTAGCAATAATATTTGCCCCCTCGATAACCGTCTTAGGAGAATTATCACCACCCATACAATCAAGTGCGATTTTTATTTTTTCTTTCACTTTTCTTATTTATAGTTAATTAAGATTGTGGAGCAGAAGATTCTTCAGATTTTATTTTAACTTTATTTTCTATAACTTTTCTACCATTGTAATAACCGTCAAGAGAAATATGATGAGGTAATTTAAATTCACCACTGGTAGAATCGACTACAACATTTGGTAAATCACCCTTTAAAGAGCCATTACCACCTTTTCTCATTCTTGATTTTGAATGAGATTTTTTATTCTTTGGAACTGCCATTTTAAATCTTTATCAAATTTTTAGATTGGATTTAATAAAAAGTTTTACTACTTTTTAATTGATTTTCAAACCTTATTATCGATTTTATAATTTATCAACAATCTTTTATTATTAATTAGCAATGTTTAAAAAATTAACTTTATTTTTATTAATAACCACTCTTTGCTTTTCGTGCTATAATAGAGAAACAAAGCACGGATACATGTTTGAAGATTCAAAATTAAAATATCTTCGCAAAGGAATTAGTTCAAAAAAAGAAGTATTATACATAATGGGAGCCCCTACTATAAAAAACAATAAATTTGATAATAGTTGGATATATTTATCACAAGATGTTAATAATTTTCTCTTTTTTAGACCAAAAATAACCAAAAGAGAAGTTCTTTTAGTAGAATTTGATGGTGAAGATATAATCAAAGATACCAAAAAAATTATTTTAACTGATAATAAAAATCTTGATAGTTATCAAAAATATACCGAGGTTAATGGACATAAAGAATTAGGTTTTATTGCTGCAATATTTAGCAACATTGGTACAATATCACCAAATTAAAATGATATGTTTTTTCGTAAAATATTTTATTACTTTATTTGTTTAAAACTTCTGTCTTCATGTAATTTATTTTCAAATCCTTACGCCATACCTTATAATACTGAAATTATTTGCATTCCTTACGGACCCTCAATATTAGTAAAATTTATTACTGCCCGACAACTTAAAAGTAGCGCTATAAAATATCACATATCAAATAGAAATTCACAAAATAAAACTAATTTTACTATTCTATATCTTAACGATGGACGCTCTCTTACAGTTAAAATACCCCCAGAAGAAATTATAGATTGCGAGTTTAGGCAAAGCAGAATTGGTGAAGTTGAAGAAAGATACATACATAAATTTTATTAACCCAAATCGTTTTTTATATTATACTAATTACCATCCAAAAATGAATAATCTGAATTTATCTTTTTGGCTAAAAATTGTAAAAAGCCTTAAGCCCTATAGGTATAGGACTTGCATTTTTTACAATTTTTATCTTAAAAAATATTTTGTCATATTGTTTATTTTTAGATG
>JALQXY010000107.1 GCA_023262945.1 Rickettsiales bacterium
AAATTGATCAAATCTCCCTTAAACTATTGGGAATACAGCTTTCATTTTTCTTTAATTTTAATCTCAAAAATATTTCGAATTTAATTCGTTTAAATATAAACTTTGGCATAATACCAATTCCCACTTAAAAAGCATAGTATACTATTTCTATAAATTAAATACCCAATTACTTCATATTTATTATTTTTATTTTTTGATTTAAAAACTTAGTATCTAGATACTTCAGCGTTTTTAAATCAAATCTAAAAACAAAAATATTTTGCAATATGAGTATTTAATTTATGGAAATGGTATTAATTTCCCATCTTGCAAAAACAAATACAGGCATATTATAATCAAAATAGCATTAATGAATTTTTAGATAAAAAATTAAAATAAATATAATAGCAAGATCATGCAAACTTTATACGATAAAATATGGGATTTACATTTAGTTGACGATAATGAAAACTCTTCATTAATATATATTGATCGTCAATTAATACATGAAGTCACCTCGCCACAAGCATTTGAAGGATTAAGAATAAATAATAGACAGCCAAGAAGAAGAGAGGCTCATCTAGCTGTCGCTGATCATAATGTACCAACCACCAATTCTGACAGAGGAAATGGAACAAAAGGCATTAAAGATGAAACTTCTCGTATTCAAGTAGAAACATTAGAAAATAATTGCAGAGAATTCGGTATCCAATATTTTGACCTTGATAGTAAAAAACAAGGAATTGTTCATATAGTAGGCCCAGAACAAGGATTAACTCAACCTGGTATGACAATAGTTTGCGGCGATAGTCACACTTCAACTCATGGCGCTTTTGGTGCCTTAGCTTTTGGTATTGGCACTTCTGAAGTTGAACATGTATTAGCAACTCAAACCTTAATTCAAAAAAAAGCTAAAAATTTCTTAGTAAAAGTTGATGGTAAATTATCCGAAGGCATTACAGCTAAAGATATTATTTTAGCAATTATTGGCAAAATTGGAACTGCTGGAGCCACTGGACATGTTATTGAATATGCAGGATCAGCAATTGAAAACCTATCAATGGAAGGCCGCATGACTATTTGCAACATGTCTATTGAGGCTGGAGCCAGAGCTGGATTAATAGCTCCCGATCAAAAAACATTCGATTATCTCAAAAATCGTCCACTAGCTCCAAAAGGAGAAGATTTTGAAAAAGCTATTCAATATTGGAAGTCTCTTAAATCTGACATTGGCGCAAAATATGACAAAGAAGTTCATTTAAAAGCAGAAGACATAAAGCCACAAGTTACTTGGGGCACCAGTCCAGAAGATTCTCTACCTATAGATGTCAAGATACCTTTTCCTAGCGATTTTAAAGATCCGGCTAAACAAATTGCTGTAAAAAGATCTTTAGAATATATGGGATTGCAATCAGGACTTCCCTTACAAGAAATAAAAATAGATAAAGTCTTTATCGGTTCTTGCACTAATGGCCGCATTGAAGATTTGCGTCAAGCTGCCAAATTTGCTAAAGGTCACAAAATAGCTAAAAATATCAAATTAGCTATTGTAGTTCCTGGATCTGGATTAGTAAAGGAGCAAGCAGAAAAAGAAGGATTGGATAAGATATTCATAGAATCTGGCTTTGAATGGCGCCAACCTGGATGCTCAATGTGTTTAGCAATGAATTCTGATAAATTAGAAAGCGGCGAAAGATGTGCCTCAACTTCAAATCGCAATTTTGAAGGGCGTCAAGGTCGCGGTGGTCGCACTCATCTCATGAGTCCAGAAATGGCAGTTGCAGCAGCAATAAAAGGTCATTTAACCGATATAAGATCTTTCGCAATTAATAAATAATTATATGGTCAAGAAAGAAAATAGCAAAAAAATAAATTTAATAAAGATTAAAAAATTCATTAAGAAGCTTTTAAAAAATTCAGATCCTAAGGTTGCTTGCATCAATCTACAAGGAATTATCGGGAGAGACTCTAAAATTTCTTCTGGTATTAATTATGAAAATACCCTACCCTTGCTTGAAAAAGCTTTCAAGATAAAAGATATAAAAGCTGTTGCCATCACTATAAACTCTCCTGGAGGATCTCCTGTGCAATCAGAATTAATATATAACGCCATCAAAAATCTATCTCAAGAAAAAAAAATTCCTGTTATTACATTTGCTCACGATGTTGCTGCATCTGGCGGTTATTGGTTGCTACTATCTGGCGATGAAATATATGCTCACAACTCATCAATAATTGGCAGTATTGGAGTAATATTTTCTGGATTCGGCTTCGTTGAGTTAATCAAAAAAATTGGTATTGAAAGAAGAGTTTACACAGAGGGTAAAAATAAATCTATTCTTGATCCTTTTATGCCCGAGGTAAAAGAAAATATAACTATATTAAAAAATGCTCAAAAAGATATTTTTGAATCTTTTAAAGATATGGTAAGAGAATCTCGAGGCAAGAAACTTGAATCCTCTCTTAAAAAAATAGGCGAAGATAAAATATTTTCTGGCGCTTTTTGGTCCGGTAAGAGTGCAAAAGATCTAGGATTAATTGATGATATTGCCGATATAAGAGAAAAGCTACAACAAAAATTTGGTAAAAAAGTAAAAATAATCAACATAACTACCAAAAAATCTTTTCTTAAAAGTTTGTTTAGCGAAAAAACCGATATAATTGACAACCTTATAAATAAAATTGAAGAAAAAATAACTTTCGCTAAATTTAGTTTATAATGACATCGTCACAAACAAAGCCAAAAGGCTTCTTTAAAAATAAAATTGTTTAATTTTTTCACTTTAAATAAAAAATTATGAGTTTTTTTACTTCAAATATAGCAAATTCTGATTCAGAAATTTCAAAACTTCTTAAAAAAGAAACTACCAGACAGCAAGATCAAATTGAACTTATAGCTTCAGAAAATATTGTTAGTAAAGCAGTTTTAGAAGCACAAGGGTCAATCATGACCAATAAATATGCTGAAGGCTATCCATCAAAAAGATATTATGGTGGTTGTGAATTTTATGATGAAGTTGAGAATTTAGCAATAACTCGTATTTGTCAATTATTTGGAGCTAAATTTGCTAATGTCCAACCTCATTCAGGAGCTAGTGCTAATTTAGCCGTTTATCTGGCTCTTCTACAGCCACATGATACAATTTTAGGTATGAGCCTAGCTGCTGGTGGGCATTTAACTCATGGTGCTATGCGCACGATATCTGGAATGTGGTTAAATTCAGTACAATATGGCATTAGAGAAGATAATGGATTGATTGATTATGACCAAGTTCGAGAATTAGCAAAAAAACATAAGCCAAAATTAATTATCGCAGGAATATCTTCTTATCCAAGAATTGTTGACTGGAAAATATTTCGTGAAATTGCCGATGAAATAGGAGCTTATTTAATGGTTGACATGGCTCATGTCGCCGGACTTATTGCTGGTGGTGTTTATCCATCGCCAATTAATTATGCTCATATCACCACCTCAACTACACATAAAACTCTAAGAGGTCCAAGGGGTGGAATCATATTAACTAATGACGAAGATTTATCTAAAAAAATAAATTCTGCTTTATTTCCTGGTCTTCAAGGTGGACCTTTGATGCATGTCATCGCCGCCAAAGCTGTTGCTTTTAATGAAGCTTTACAACCAAGCTTTAAAGAATATAATGCGCAAATTATTAAAAATGCCCAAATTTTAGCAAAAACTTTAATCGATCGTGGCTTAAAAATAACAACTGGAGGCACTGATTGTCATCTTATGGTTGCAGATCTTACCCCTCTTAAAACTATAACCGGCAAAGAAGCTGAAAGAATATTGGAAAATGCTGGACTAACCTGCAACAAAAATGCTATTCCTAACGATCCGCGTAGTCCATTCGTGACATCTGGATTAAGATTTGGTACGCCAGCAGGAACAACCAGAGGTTTTAAAGAAAGAGAATTTAATGAAATTGGTAATATGATTGCCGATGCTTTAGAAGGATATATTAAAAATGGTGAAGAAGGTAATCGAAACCTAGAAGCCGGAATAAAAAACAAAGCTCTTGAAATTTGTAAAAGATTTCCAATTTATTAAGAAATACTGAATCTTATCGTGAAATTATTTCTAATTTTAATTGCATTATTATCATTTTTCATAAGCAATGTTTTTGCCCGCCCCGTTTCTTATTCTGGAGGCAAGACTATTATGCATAATAATGATGCTATAAAAAATTCCCTTCATCTACATTATTCACCTACTTACAAATATTCAATTGGTTACAAGATGGAATATTTTAGAAGAAACGAAACTTTTTTAAATGGATTGCAATTAAACAATCTTCTAAAAAGATGGAACTTACGAGGATCGCAAGGAAATCTTTATCTTAAAACATCTATTGGCACAGCTAATAAGTCAAAAGAAGATGAGCTATATGGCTTTGCTGGAATAGCAGGAGATTTTGAGACTAGAAAATATTTTATCTCTTATGAGAATAGATATTACAAATCAGATGGTGATATTATTTCTCAATTTCAACAAAATGCTAGAATTGGAATCGCTCCTTATATAGCAAATTACGGTAATATTCATAGCTGGTTAATGCTTCAAATATCTCATAATCCTAAATTCAAGAAAGATAAAATAATTGCCACTCCTCTTGTTCGATTTTTTAAAGGTGTTAATTTGCTAGAATTTGGCGTTAGCTCTAATAAGAGATTTTTATTTAATTTTATAACTAGATTTTAATTATGTTTAAAAAATTTATTACCGTTTTTTTGTTTATATCTTTAATAAATTTATCTTTCGCTTTTGCAAAAGAAATTAATATTGATGTAAATGGCCTAGTTTGTGAGTTTTGTGCCGTAACAATAGAAAAAAGCTTCAAAAAAAAGAGTGAAATTGAGAAAGTTAGAATTGATTTAGATCAGAAAAAAGTATTTTTAACTTTCAAGGATAATAAAAATTTATCTGATAAAGAAATAACTTATCTCATTAAAAATAACGGATATAGCTTAGTTAAAATAAATAGATAATACCTTTTAACGAAAGCTAGTAACAATAATGTAATAATACCAATTCCCATCTAAAAATGAACAATATGACAAAATATTTTTGAGATAAAAATTAGACTTCTTTCGAAATAATCAAATCTTGAGTAATTTGTAGGCATTAAAAATTTTTGAAATTTTAGCGTACACTGATGTACGTGAATTTCAAAAATTTTTAATAA
>JALQXY010000111.1 GCA_023262945.1 Rickettsiales bacterium
TTCATCAAAAAATATTTGCCACAATTAAAACAACATCAAATCCTATCTTTGATATTTCTAAATATAATACCAATTCCCATCTAAAAAACTTAGATGGGAATTGGTATAAGATTTGATACAATATCTAACAATTTTAAAATTGGATTATTTAGATTTAATTTCCATTTATTGCGCGATTATTAATTTCTATCAATTGTTTAACATCAATATCAATATCACAAAAAGTTATATTTTGTGGCTGATTGCGCCCAACTTTACAATAAGAAACACCCTTTTCATTGGCAATATTAAGCATTATATCAGTTTTCTCTTTTGCAATAGAAATAATATAGCAAGATTGATCTTCCGCAAAAAATATTGCTTTTTCATCTAAATCAAAATTTTTCTTAAGATTGTCAACATCAATTTTACAACCTATTTCACTAGTACACATTTCAAATAAAGCTACTAACAAACCTCCATCAGAAATATCATGACATGTATCAATAATATCATTTGTAATCAAATTTCTAATAAATTCTGAATTATTTTTTTCTTGCTCTAAATCTATCGGCGGAGGGTTGCTTTCTTTGTTAATCTTTAAAATATCTCTTTGATATATTGAGCAATCGAGATGACCTTTAATTTTGCCAATGATAAAAATTTCATTATCAATATTTTTAAATTTAACCGATGCTCTTTTATTCAAATCTTTTAATAAACCAACTCCGCCAATCGTTGGTGTAGGGTTTATTGCCTTGCCATTTGTTTCGTTATAAAGAGATACATTTCCTGATATCACGGGATATTCTAAGAATTTACAGGATTCATTAATTCCATCAATAGCTCTAACAATTTGCCCCATTATTTCTGGCTTTTCAGGATTACCAAAATTAAGGCAATTAGTTATCGCTAAAGGCTTGGCACCAGAAGCAGAAATATTACGATAAGTTTCACAAACTGCTTGCATTGCTCCTATTTTAGGATCAGCCTTAACATATCGCGGCGTACAGTCTGATGTTAAAGCTAATGCTTTATTTGTGCCGTGAACTCTTACAATTGCTGCATCACCGTTTATGTCAATAGTATCATTCATAACTTGTGAATCATATTGCTCGTAAATCCACTTTTTTGACGATAAATCAGGAACTGCTAAAATTTTTTTAAAATCTTCTAAGATATACGAAGGTAGTGCGATGCTTCGTGTGGATCGGGAGACGGAACGTCTGGACCACTCGCGCGTGGGAAAAAGCATCGGGCAAAAGATTCGCAACGCGCGCATCGCGATGGGATTCAACACGCAGTCCGACCTAGCG
>JALQXY010000057.1 GCA_023262945.1 Rickettsiales bacterium
TAGTCGAAATGGTAGATAATACCAAATTTCATCCTTAAAGCAGTTAAAAATAAACGATTAAATTCTTTATCTTTTTGGCTTAAAATTGCAAAAAGCCTTAAGTCCTATAGGTATAGGACTTGCATTTTTTACAATTTTTATCTTATTTTGTCATATTGTTTATTTTTAGATGGGAATTGGTATTAGTTAACTCTGTCTAAGAGATTGTAAAATAGAGAATGCTCTGTTGCTATCAATTGCATCTTGCGCCATTTCAATAGCTAAATTTATTTTATCAATTTTTTTAGCAGCAATTAAAGCATAAGCAGCATTAAGAATAACAATATTACGATATGAAGATTTTGCCCCTTGCAAAAGTTCGATGAGTTTTTGAGCATTATATTTTGGATCTTTTCCGATAATTTCTTTGATATTAATTTTGTTAAATCCAAAATCTTGTGGATTGATGTTTTCTTCATCGTTAATTTGACCATTGCAACATCTTACAAGGCAAGAATTGTCGCTTAATGTAATTTCGTCCATACCGTCATAGCCGTGAACTATAAAAACCTGCGAATCTTGTCCATGCTCACTTTGCTCTTTTGCAATGACTTTTGCTAATTTTATCATTGAACCTTTATTAGAAGTGCCGATTAATTGATATTTGGTATTAGCCGGATTTAGCAATGGGCCAAGAAAATTAAAAATTGTAGCAACCCCTAATTCTTTTCTTGCTATGGCGACATGTTTTAAAGATTGATGAAATAATGGAGCAAATAAAAAGCACAGACCTTTTTCTTGTAGTATTTTTTCAATAATTGGTTCTTCATCATATATTTTAATGCCGAGCTCTTGAAAAATATCAGCCGAACCAGAATTGGAAGATATAGCTTTATTGCCATGCTTTGCCACACATACTCCACAGCCAGCAATAACAAAACTAACCGCTGTTGAGATATTAAGGGTATTTAATTTATCGCCACCAGTGCCGCAAACATCTATAGCTCCTAATGGCGAGTTTATTCGCTTCATGCGTTTTTTTAATGAATTAATAGCGGCAATAAAAGAGTTTTGCGGAAGATTTGCTTTGTTTAGGTTTAATAAAAAATCTTTAATGTCATTTTTATGAATTTTTCCATCAAAAATTTGATTGAATAAATTTTCAAAATCTTTAATTGAGTAATTTATTAGATTCATAAATAATTTTAACAAATATCAAGAAAGTTTTTGATGATTTGATGCCCAAATTCAGAAGCGATTGATTCGGGATGAAATTGCACGCCGCATATAGGATATTTTTTATGTTCAATAGCCATAATTATATCGTCTTTAGTGGTGGCAACAATGTTAAATTCTTCTTGTGGCAGGGTATTTTTGTCAATAATAAGAGAGTGATAACGCGTGGCGTTAAACGGTGATTTTATATTCTTGAAAATCTTGCTATCTTGATGATAAATTTTACTTATCTTGCCATGCATTGGAATGGTTTTGATTATTTTTGCACCAAAAGATTGACCTATTGCTTGATGACCAAGACAAACGCCAAGAATTGGCAATTTATATTTGAAATAATCAATTGCCTTAAGACATATACCAGACTCATTAGGAGTGCAAGGACCTGGTGATAAAATTATGGCCTTAGGGTTTAGTTTTTCTATCTCAGCTATTGATATTTTGTCGTTTCTTTTAACTATAATTTGATCAGCACCACATTCAATAAAATAGTGGTATAGATTATAGGTAAAGCTATCGTAATTATCGATGAGTAATATCATTTATTATATTTTTTTATAGTCAGCAAGGCTGTATTCATCAACACTAACCGCCTTATATATTGCCTTATAACAATCATCAATTATTTTATATTCATTTTGATTGATTATTTTTTGCTCTTTAGCAATATCAGCCAATTCTTCTATTCTTCTCTTTGGTAATTGATTGTTTTTAATAGCTTTTTTTATCTTGCTATAAATTGGCTGCGCTTTCTCAAAAAGCTGCATAGCATATTCAAGCTGTCCAACATTGTCTTTTTTGTCGTTATTTACATAAATACCGCTGGTTAACTTATCGCGCAATATGTTGCTTTTTATAACATTATTAACAACTTTATGTCCTAAATTATCACTATTAGGACAGGTAAAGGCGTTCAGTCTAGACCAGTGAATAAAAGGCAACAATATGGCTTTGGCAAAGCAGCCAAAAAGATTTTGATATATACCATCAATAGCAATCTGAGCTTGATTAAGCTGTTCTTTTATGGCGTATTCTACCAAAGGTATTTCATCTTTTTTTGCACCACCAGCTTTAAACTTTCTAAGAATGCAAGTGCTTATATACATTGCCGATAAAACATCACCAAAACGACCATTTAGTTTTTCTTTGCGCTTTAAATTGCCGCCAAATTTAGCCAAAGCAATATCAGCTAACAGAGCAAATGTTGCAGAGCACCAAGATAGCTTTCTTTGATATTTACTGATTATGTCATTGCCAGTAATTTTACTTAAATAGCCGCGAGTTATAGATAATAAGATCGATCTAGTTAAATTGGCAAATAAATGTCCGACATGACTAAAAAAGGCGCGATCAAATTTTCTTAAATCGCCACTTGTTAAAGCCTCTATTTCTTGATAAACATAGGGATGACACATTATAGCGCCTTGACCGAAATGAATTAAGCTGCGAGTAATTATATTAGCACCTTCAACGGTAATTGAAATAGGAGTTGAAAAATAAGCATTGGCTAAAATATTATTAGGACCTCTGATTATACCTTTGCCGCCAATAATATCCATACCGTCATTGATGTTTTTTCTAAAAATCTCAGTGGCGTGATATTTAGCAATAGCGCTAACAACTGCTGGCTTTGCCCCCATATCAACCGAAGCAGCGGTAAAGCTACGCATAGCATCAAGGCCATAAGTACGAGCAAAAATTCTTGCTAAAACCTCTTCAATTCCTTCAAATTTAGCAATTGATGTTCCAAATTGTTGACGAATTGTGGCATAAGAACTAGTGACTCTTGCTACTAATTTTGACCCGCCGCTAGAAGTTGAAGGAAGAGAAATTCCGCGACCCGCCGCCAAACATTCCATCAACATTTTCCAACCTTGACCAAGGCATTTTTTGCCACCAATTACAGCATCTAGACTAACTATCACATCCTTACCATCAAGAGGAGAATTAACAAAAGGAGTAGCTAAAGGATCGTGACGACGACCTTGCTTAACTCCTTTGGTTTTGTGAGGAATTAAAGCGCAAGTTATACCAACATCTTCTTTATCAAAAATCAATTTATCTGGATCCCTAAGCTGAAAAGCAAGGCCAATCAGAGTAGCATAGGCTCCAAGGGTGATATATCTTTTACTCCAATTAAGGCGAATTTTAATTTCACCACTCTTATCTTTAAATAAAACACCATGAGATTGAATAGAAGTTGCATCAGAACCTGCTAAAGTTTCTGTTAAAGCGAAACAAGGCAACTCTCTACCGTCTGCTAATCTAGGTAAATAATATTCTTGCTGCTCTTTTGTGCCGTAATGCATCAATAGTTCAGCTGGGCCTAGCGAGTTTGGCACCATAGCAGTTATGGCTAATGGCACTGATCTTGATGCTAACTTTTCAATTACGCAGCTATGACCATAAGCACTAAAGCCAAGACCGCCATATTTTTTTGGAATAATCATGCCAAAAAACTTTTTCTGGCGCAGAAGCTTCCATACATCATCAGGTAAATCTCTGGCTTTTTGCACTGAATAATCGTCGCAAATTTTACATATTTGCTCAACTTCTTTATTCAAAAAGCTACTCTCTTCTTTGCTTAAAGTTGGATATTTCTGAGATAAAATCCATTTAAAATTTGGATTACCGGAAAATAATTGACCATCCACCCATACTGAGCCAGAGGTTAGTGCGATTTTTTCAGTTTCAGATATTTTAGGTAGCAATCCAGCTTTTTTAATAAAAAACCAAATAGGTAAAGTCAGGAAGTTGCGTCTCAAAAATGGCAAAATCAATATCGCCGATATAACTATGTAAAGAGACCAAAAATCAACAGAATAATTAAATTTTAACAAATAAAAAGAAATAACCAAGGAATGCAAAATTATTGGTAGTCTTTTGTAGGAAATAAAAGCCAATAGCAATAAGGTAATGGCTCCTAAATAAGGAATATTAACAATGAAGTTATCCAATCCAGTTAAGAAATATTGCATTTTGCACATAATTTCACAAGACATAATTTAATTTTCTTTAAGATTATTAATTTCACAAGCCGATTTAACTAATGCTCTAACTTGATTGATATATGAAGCTCTTTCATTGGCTGATATAACTCCTCTAGCATCAAGAAGATTGAGTAAATGACTGGCTTTTAGGGCTTGTTCATAAGCTGGAATTGGCAATTGTTTTTGACAAAGAATTTGTGACTGCTCTTTGCATTCATTGAAGTTTTGAAATAAAATATTGCTATCACTTTCTTCTAAAATAAAGCAAGATCTTTCTTTTTCACTTTGTTTAAAAATATCACCGTAGGTTATTTTATCTAGACCGCTAGATCCATTCCAATTTATATCAAAAATTGAATCGATATTTTGGATATACATTGCAATACGCTCTAAACCATAGGTAATTTCACCTGGTATGACTTCACAAGAAATGCCTCCTACTTGCTGCATATAAGTAAATTGACTGATTTCCATACCGTTAAACCAAACCTCCCAACCCAAACCAGAAGCTCCTACTGATGGATTTTCCCAGTCATCTTCGACAAATCTAATATCATTTTTTGATAAATCTAAACCTATATTTTCTAAACTCTCTAAATAAAGATCTTTGATATTATTTGGAGCCGGCTTAAGAAATGTTTGAAATTGATAATAATGACCTAGGCGGTTAGGATTAAGACCGTATCTTGAATCAGTTGGCCTGCGACAAGGTTGAACATAAGAAATTTTAGTTGGCTTTTTACCTAAAGCTTGCAAGATGGTTGCTGGATGCAAAGTTCCTGCACCAACCTCAATATCAATTGGTTGTAATATAGCGCAGCCTTGCTTAGCCCAGAATTGTTGTAATCTAATAATAATCTCTTGAAATGATATGTTGGTCATAAATTTCTTGATTAAACACTAAAAGAGCTTCCGCAACCACAATTAGCTGAGGCATTAGGGTTGCTAACCTTAAAATAATTAGCACCCAGCTCCTTAACGTAATCTACAGTCGCTCCTTTTAAGAAAACTAAAGATGATTCATCACTAACAGCAAGTAATTCTTTACTATCAATTAGATTTATATCTTCATCGTTTATTTTTTGGTCAAGTTCAAAAATATATTGAAAACCATTACAACCACCACTAGAAACAGAAATACGCAAAAACTTATCTTTATTTTGTTCTTTGGATTTTACAAGCTTAATATGAGCAATTGCCGTATCGCTAAATAGCACTTCATTATTTTTTATCATTTCTAATATTAAGTTCTTTTAAAATATCTTCAAAAGTTAAATTTTGATTTATCATTAAAACCGTTAGATGGTAAATAATGTCAGCAATTTCTCCGATTAGTTCTTTTTTATGTTTTATACTATCATCTTTTTGCTTATTAAAGGCAGCAATTATAACTTCAATAGCTTCTTCACCGAATTTACGATTAATTTTCTCTAAACCTTCCTGATCTAATTGATAGCTGTAAGATAAAGAATCTTTGCTATCAATACGATTTTTGATTTTGATGTATAAATCTTCAATATTATTAAAATTTCTAGACATTTAATCTTTAATAATTTTACTAGTTTTAATTAGAAGCAATTCTTAATTCTTGCACAAGTTTATGCCATTTTCAAGTTAAAATGGCATTATTTTAATTTACAACTTCATAAATTTAGATTTTCTTTGTTTATTTAAAATAAATCTAAATTATTAATTTGTTAAAATATAATACCAAAGTTCGTCTTTAAACAAATTAAATTCAAAATATTTTTGAGATTAAAATTAAGAAAAATAAAGGTTGTATATATCCATACATCTTGAAGCTTTTCTTTGCCGATTTAATGATAAAACAGTTGTTAAAACTGTTTTATTTGATAAATCTCAGGCCAAAAAGATAAAGAATTTAATCACTTACTTTTAACTGCTTTAAAGATTAACTTTGATATAAGCTTGCGCATAAACTTAACAACTAAATTAATCTTAATCAATATTTATTATGGCTTTAGAATATACCTTATCAATTATTAAACCAGACGCAACTAAAAGAAACCTAACTGGCAAAATTAACACTAAATTTGAAGAAGGTGGCCTTAAAATTGCTGCCCAAAGAATGATAAAATTAACCAATGAAACAGCTGGTAAATTTTACGAAGTTCACAAAGAAAGACCATTCTACAATGATTTAGTGAAATTTATGACTTCTGGACCCGTTGTAGTGCAAGTATTATTTGGCGATAATGCAGTTGCAAAAAATCGTGAGATCATGGGGGCAACAAATCCTGCAGAAGCTAGCAATGGAACAATTCGCAAAGAATTTGCCGAGTCAATCGAGGCCAATTCTGTTCATGGCTCTGACAGCTTAGAAAACGCCAAAAAAGAAATTAAATTCTTCTTTTCTGATTGCGATATTTTTGCTTAATAAAATCGTTAGCAATTTCGTATCACAAAAAATAGAGTCCAATTTTCAAAGTCAAACCTCATCTTTAGAGATGGGGTTTGTTATTAACGGTTGTCAAAACATCAGATCGGCAATAATTTTTAACCAAAAAGATAAAGTCAGATTGTTTAGTTTTTATATATATATTTTTTTAGGTGGGAATTGTTATTATACCAATTACCATCTAAAAATGAACAATATGACAAAATATTTTTTAAGATAAAAATTGTAAAAAATGCAAGTCCTATACCTATAGGACTTAAGGCTTTTTGCAATTTTTAGCCAAAAAGATAAAGTCAGATTGTTTAGTTTTTATATATGTTTTTTTAGATGGGAATTGGTATTATATAGTTAAGATCTTTTTTTCTTGGCACGAGAAACCAAAGATTTTTTGCCATTAGATTTTGCTTGAAAACAGTGTAAAATTCTTTCTGCATCACCAAATGGCACTACAAAGAAAGAAAAATTATCTAACATCTTAACATCATCGATCAACTTTTTATCAACACCAGTTTCTTTATTTATAAAGCTAACTAAGCTAGAAACATCTTTCATGTCATCACGCCCCTTAGCAATAAATAATCTAGCAGTGCCTTTGCGGTCTATATAACCTCTTTTACCATTAGCTCCAATAGGGCGATATCCTGACATGCCGCGATCGTCATAATAATAATCTTTATTTTTCTTATATGCTGATATGTCGTCTATCTTATTATAGCCACTTTCGTTCAACTCGTCTTTAAAGGCCATTTTTAGCAAAGCTGCCAAAGTTATTACTGGATCATTATTTTCTTGCAAAATGTCGTTTGCTATTTCTTCAAGATCAGTAAAGTCACCTTGACTGATGATTTCAGAAAGGCTATTCTTAATACGCTGTTTTTTATTATCTATTACTTCAGCAATGTCAGGAACTTTTTGCTTAGTAATTTTAGTATTGGCAACTTTTTGTATTGAAATTAATTTACGATATTCAGAAGGAGTTATTAGAGTAATTGCCGTTCCATGCTTGCCTGCGCGACCAGTTCTGCCAATACGATGAACATAGCTTTCTGGATCTTGTGGCAAAGAATAATTAATAACATGAGTTAAGCCATCAATATCTATACCTCTAGCAGCAACATCAGTTGCCACTAATATATTTAATTCTTTAGAACGAAATTTCTGCAACACTTTTTCTCTTTGCCCCTGAGAGAGATCTCCATGAATAGCATCAACTCTACAAGATCTATTGCTTAATTTATTAGCAATCTCATCTGCATCTACCTTTGTGCGGCAAAAAACAACGCCGTAAAAGCTTTCTTCAACATCAACAATGCGAAACAAGGCTTCAAATTTATCAGCTTGCGAAACTTCAAAATAAATTTGCTCAATGTTGTCACGCCTAATCTGCTCTCCTGCAACTGCTATAGTCTCATAATTTGACATATATTTTTTTGCCAATCTTTCGACATGATTTGGCATAGTAGCGGAAAATAAAATTGTACGCTTTTTTTGTGGTGCGGCGCGTAAAATATTTTCAATATCTTCAACAAAACCCATATTAAGCATCTCATCAGCTTCATCAAGGACGATGTGAGATATTTTTGATATATCTAAGGTTTTGCGCTCAAGGTGATCTAATATACGACCTGGTGTACCAACTATAATATCAACTCCTCGCTCTAGCCTAGCTATCTGCCTTTCAATAGGTTGACCACCGTAAACCGCCAAAACTCTGACCTTCTGAGATGTAGCAAAAGAATTTAACTCTTCAGTAACTTGAATTGCAAGCTCACGAGTCGGAGCCAATATAACCGATTGAATATATCCAGCTTTAGCAATAGTTTTTTCAATTAGCGGAATTCCAAAGGCACCAGTTTTACCAGTTCCAGTTTGAGCTTTGGCAATAAGATCTTTGCTTTTTTCCAATATGAATGGAATAGCTTGTTTCTGAATAGGGGTAGGCTCTTCAAAGCCTTTTTTATCAAGGCATTCTATCATGGATTGCGACAATCCAAGATCTTTAAACTTTGCAAGATTAGTCATCTGTAACGCGCTTTTTAGAAAATTATGGCAATATCATCATGTAATTAAGGCTTTATACAATTCTCACCTAAAAAACATATAAAAACTAAACAATCTGACTTTATCTTTTTGGCTAAAAATTGCAAAAAGTCTTAAGCCCTGTAGGTATAGGACTTGCATTTTTTACAATCTTTATCTTAAAAAATATTTTGTCATATTGTTCATTTTTAGATGGGAATTGTTATAAGACTTTTCTTTGCGGATTTAATAAAAATTAAAATAAGATTTTGCTTAAATTGCATAATATATTTTTTTATACATAATTTAAAATGAAAAATATTACAATTGCTTATGGTGATGGTATAGGACCTGAAATCATGGAAAGTGTCTTACAAATTTTACAAGCATGCAAAACTAAATTAAAATTTAGCATTATTGAAGTTGGTGAGAATATATACAAAAAAGGTTTTAACTCTGGATTGATGCCTTCAGCTTGGCAAGAATTAGAAAATAGTAAAATTCTGCTCAAAGCTCCTATCACTACTCCGCAAGGTGGAGGATACAAAAGCCTTAATGTTACCTTAAGAAAAAAGCTAGGACTTTATGCCAATATAAGACCAGTAGCATCTTTTTATCCTTATGTATCAACCAATTTTCCACAAATGGATTTGGTTGTAGTTCGTGAAAATGAAGAAGATTTATATACAGGCATTGAACATCGCCATAGCCTTGATTCATATCAATGTTTAAAAATTGCTACCAAAAGTTCTTGTGAAAAAATTGTGCGTTTTGCTTTTGATTATGCTGTAAAAAATAAACGCAATAAAGTTAGTTGCTTTTCTAAAGACAATATAATGAAACGCACCGATGGCATATTTCATGAAGTTTTTAATAAAATTGCCAAAGAATATCCTGATATTCAAAATGATCATCATATAATTGATATTGCAACTGCCAGAGTAGCAGCAAAACCGCAGATTTTTGATGTAATAGTAACTACCAATCTTTATGGTGATATTATTTCAGATGTTGCGGCCGAAATTTCTGGGTCTGTTGGCCTAGCTGGCTCAGCTAATATTGGTGATAATTATGCTATGTTTGAGGCAATTCATGGATCTGCCCCTGATATAGCAAATCAAGATATTGCCAATCCTAGTGGATTATTACAAGCTTGTATTATGATGCTAAAACACATTGGATATAATAAAGATGCCGCCAAAATACGTAATGCTCTTTATAAAACTATTGAAGATGGAATACATACCGCTGATATTTACAATAAAAACTCCAGCGTTAAAAAAGTTGGCACCAAAGATTTTACTAAAGCTATAATTGATAATTTAGAATCAAGCCCAAGAAGTCTTGCTATAGCTGATTTTGGTGATGATAATTATATAGAGGTTGCAAAAAATAACAAAAATGACATCGATTCAATAAATATCAAACATCAGAAAAATACAGAAAAGAGCTTAATTGGATTTGATCTTTTTATAGATTATAATGAAAACTTTGAAAGCTTATTAAAAATTTTACAAAATTTAGAAAGCGACATATTTGAAATCAAAACCATTAGCTGTAAAGGTCTATTATTATGGCCACTAATTGACAAGCATATGATGCCTCAATCTACTAGCGGCTTAATAACATTGCGCTTAATAGCAAAAGGAGTTTGTGGTAAATATAGCAATCAAATAATCAACACTAAGAAAAATATCTTAAAACAAGATATCTTAGATATGATGAAATATTTTATTGAAAATAATCTTGATTTTGTAAAATATGAAGGACTGTATCATTTTGCAGGAATAGCAGGATATTCAGCATCTCAAGGCGAATAAATAATTACTAAAATGACCATTCAAGAAATATTATTACCTTTGGGTAATGTTATATTAAAAAAACAATTTATATGGCAAATATTAAACATATTCTTCTGCCTTGTAATAGCCAATATCTTTCATCGCATCAATAATAAATACTTCTTTTCTCGATTCTTTTCTAAAAAAAATAAAGAAAGAAAAAAAGTTAAAGAAAGGGTCGTACTTAACGACATAATTAGAGACGCATTTCATCGCTTTTTTTACCCAATTCTACACCCTTTATTCATCATAATCATCTTAACTATTGGATTATCAATTCATAATTTATTTTGGAATGAAAATATAATTATCATATCCGCTATTAAAATTGTTATTTTATTAACTTTTCTAAAGATATTAAGAGGCGTAGTTCAAAATGACTTCTTGGTTAATATAATCGCATTTTTTCTAACTTTAACTCTTATTCTTAGCGCTTTTAATATTTTTGATCCTACAATAAAATATCTTGATAGCTTAGCTTTTTCTTTTGGAGATATTAGGATATCAATTTATCTAGTTATAAAGTCTTTTATAACGATGGTATGTGTATTTTGGTTATCAGGTATAATTGGTAAAAATAGTAAAAAATACATCGAAAGAAAAAGAAATATTCTACCAACCACTAAAAGCATAGTCACCAAATTTATTGATATAGCTATTTATTTCTTTATTTTTATCATTGCTCTTAAAACTTTTGGAGTCGATTTAACAGCCTTAGCGGTCTTTGGTGGTGCGGTTGGTGTTGGTGTTGGTTTTGGTTTGCAGAAAATTGCTTCAAATTTTATTAGTGGCATTATTCTACTTTTTGAAAAATCAATCGAAACTGGTGATATAATTGAAATTGAAGGAGCAATATTTGGTACCGTTAAAAGATTTAGTGGTAGATATACCTTAATAGAATGCTTTGATGGCAAAGAAATAATGATGCCAAATGAAGATTTTATTGTATCAAGAGTAATTAACTGGACATATAGCGATAACAAAGCCAGAATTCATGTTAATATTGGTGTAGCTTATAATACTGATTTAGATCAAGCTATTAAAATTATGAAAGATTGCGCTAGTAATTATTATAGATGCTTGAAAGATCCAGAGATAGGTTGTTATGTTAAAGAATTCGGCGATTCGTCAATTAATATTTCTTTATATTTCTGGGTTAACGATATTAATGACGGAATTTTCTCAGCAAAAAGCGATGTCATGCTTGAAATTTGGAGAAAATTTAAAGAAGTTGGAATAGTTATTCCATTTCCACAACGTGAAATTAAAATTCTTAATGATAAATAATTTATATCAAAATTATGGAGCAAATAAAAAAACATGTAATTGCTATTTTAGTTGATAATGAATTTGGTGCTTTAGCAAGAATTGTTGAGCTTTTTTCAGCACGAGGATATAACATCGAATCACTAAATGTCGCACCAATAGATCAAGAAAAGAAAATTTCTCGCGTTACTATTACCACTTATGGTAACAATAAGACTGTAGATTTAATCTGTAAATTACTAAATCGAATTATTCCTGTATATCGCGCCGTTGAACTAACTAGAGAAAAAGGTTATATTGAGCGTGAATTAGCATTAGTAAAGGTAATTGGTAAAGAAGAGAAGAGGCAAAAAGCATTAGAAATTGCCGACAAATATCGCACAAGTGTTGTTGATATTACTAATAATTCTATAGTTTTTGAAATTATTGGCACTTCACAAACAATAGACGAAATTATTAGCAAATTAACACCACTTGGAATTGATGGCGTTTCTCGAACTGGAGCCGCCGCTGGATACAAAGGAGATAAAAAACTTTCTACCTCTTAAACTATTTGAAATAGTTATACTAGTTTGTTAAATAATTATAATTAAGTGGATTTTTTAATAAAGGACAAACAGGATGAAAACGCAGAAAAATCTTAGAAAGTAAAATGGAATTCAAAATCGTTATTTAATTTATGAAAATGTTATAAAAGAACTTTATGTAGCAGAATTTCTTATCTTTAATTTAATTTTTTAAAATATTTTTGAGATAAAATTTTACAAAATAAAAAGTTTATTTGCGATTTAATAGCATATTTCTTGCGTAAATCTTTCCTTCTTCCACGGCTGGCTGATCAAAGGGATTAACATTGATAATCTTAGAGTAAAAAATAGTTTCCAGCATGAAATACATCATTATTTGACCTAAAGAATATTCATCTAGCTCTTTAATATCAAATCTACGAGTTAAATGATTTTTATTTGCAATAGTTTTAATTGTTGATTCTTGATTTGCATATATCACATCACCTAGTTTATTTTTATTCAAATAATCAATTTCATTCATTAAATAATCAGGAACTTTTAATTCATTTCCTTTATCTCTATTGTCAGAAGCAAGAAAAGTAAAAAATTTATCTCTTTTACCATCAAGAAAGAGCTGTAAAACACTATGTTGATCAACACTTCCTAAGGCCTTTAAAGGAGTTATTCCTTTTCCATTTTTACCAACCGATTCAGCCAGCAATTGATTATACCAATAATTAAAATGATATAATCTTGCCAGATAAGGCATTGAAACTTGGATATTAAGATTTTGTTTTTGTGCCTGCTGTAAAAAATATACACCGTCTTCTATCAAGCGTGATTCGTGGTTAATAAATTCATTTAATATAGTTAATCCACCATTTAAATAATTTTCTATATCAATATCATAAAAAGCTGCTGGAATTAACCCCACAGAAGTAAAGCAAGAATATCTACCACCTATATCTTTATCATGCTCAATAATTGACCTATTGTAATTATTGGCAATTTTGGCTAAAGGATTGGGATCTTCAGAGCTTTCAGTAATAAAATATAAATTTTGTGCCTTATTTTCTTCTATCTGATTTTTATAATAGTCAATTAATAGCAATGTTTGACATATTGTCTCAATTGTTTTTCCTGATTTAGAAATAAACAAAAAAGCACTATTGTTAAAATCAATATTATTAAGAAAACTTTGTAAATTTTGATGATGGATATTATCTAAAAAATAAATTTTTTTATTATTTTTGCTATATTTTAAATCAAAGAATTTATAACCACATATTGCTTTAGCTCCAAGAGAAGATCCTCCCATGCCGCAAACGATAAGATTTCGATATTTATTTGATATTTCTTTAGCAATATCAAGGCTACAATTTAAATATCCCTGCTTACGATTAGGTAAGTCAAAAATACCAACTTCCTTATTTTCTAAAATAACATTATCTTTAATTTTTAAAAGAAATTCACTATCGTAATCAGTTTTATCTAAATTAAAAAATATTTGCTTTAAGTGTTTTTTATAAGGCATTTTAAGGTAAGAATTTGGTTTTAATTTTAAGAATTATTAATATATTCTGAAGACAATATTATGTAACCTTTATCGATATCAATTTGCGGAAAAAACTCGTTTTTAAAAGGAAAATTCTCCAATTGATTAATTTTGTTATGTTTTTGTGTTTCTTTATTGAATTCTATCTCAATAACGCCTCCCGCACCATAATCAAAAACATTTTTAACAATACCTAATTTTTTATAATTGTTATCAACGACATTTAAATTAATTAAATCAACAAAGTAAAATTCATCTTCTGGTAATTTTTCAAAATCTTGGCGATTGGTAAATATTTCAAGACCAATAAATTCTTCAGCTTTATTTCTGTCTTTAATATCATTAATTTTGGCAATTAAGGTTTCATTTTTATTGCCAGATTTTCTTTTGATTGAATCTATTTTTAGAGAAATTGCGCGATCATTTTCATCAAATAATGAATAATTAATAATTTGCGAAGGCTCCTGACAGTAGCTAACAACTTTAACTTGCCCCTTAACACCAAAAACAGCTACAATTTTACCGATTAGAACTTTTTTCATTGTTTATTTATCATATTTTTTGCTACTTTATCAAGAACAGCGTTAACAAAAGTTACTTTTTTTTTGTCAAAGAAACTAGCAGAAATTGAAACATATTCATCTATAACAACTTTTTCTGGAATATTTTTTATATATTTTAGCTCAAAAATAGCACAGCGCAAAATTTGTTGCAAGATATTATCTATATCATTTAATTTCCATCCCTCTTTGAGGTTGTTAGTGATTTCTTGATCTAATGTATCACAAACCTGTAAAACACCAAAAATCAAATTATCAAGAAATTTTTCATCTATTTTATTTTTGTAAGAAGATATATCTTGCGAATAATCTAAAACATAATTTTCTACAATGTCATTTTTAATTTTATTAATTTCTTGATCCAAATTAATAAAATCTTTTTGATATAAAATTTGTACAGCCATTAATCTTGCTAAAGATCTTTTTATAATTTGCGTTTTTGCAGTTGATTTTTGTTTATTTTTTACTGTATTTTCTTTATTCATTTAAGGATAATTTATCATTTAATTTTTATAAAATGAATATAGGCTACAAAAACCATAATAATCAACAACAGTTATTTATTGAAAATGTATCACTAAACGATATTATCAAAAAAATTGGTACTCCTTTTTATTGCTACAGCAAAAAAGCATTGATAGAAAATTTTCTACAATTTGAAAAAGCATTTAATGTTTATAATGTCAAAAATTACAAAATATGCTACGCTATTAAAGCTAATCATAATATTAATCTTGTCAAGATACTGGCAAATTTAGGCAGTGGAATTGATGCTGTATCAGCTGGTGAAATTCACCACGCTCTAAAATCTAATGTAAATCCAAAAAAAATAGTTTTTGCTGGTGTTGGCAAAACTAGAGCAGAAATCGAATATGCTTTACAAAATAACATTGAAGAATTTGCCGTAGAATCAATCCCAGAAATGCATTTATTAAATGAAGTAGCGATCAAGATTAATAAAAAAGCTAAATTTATGCTTAGGGTTAATCCTGATATTGATGCTAAAACTCATGATAAAATCTCGACTGGTCGTAAAAGTGACAAATTTGGTGTCGATATAAATCTTGCTACCGATATTTATCATCAAGCTTCTAAATGTAAGGGACTAGAAGTATATGGTATTTCAACACATATTGGTTCACAAATAACAAAAATTGAACCATTTACGCAAGCTTTTATTAAAATTAGAGAGCTTTGTCTTAAACTTAAAAAAGAAGGTTACAAAATATCAAACCTTGATTTTGGAGGAGGTATAGGAATTAAATATCGTGATGAACAAATTTTTACGATCAATGATTATGTTAAAAAAATCAACGATTTAACTCATGATTTAGGTGTAGAAATAACAATAGCTCCAGGTCGTTCAGTTGTTGGTAATACTGGATTATTAATAAGTAATATTACCTACATAAAAGAAACTAGTAGTAAAAAATTTGCCATTATTGATGCTGGCATGAATGATCTAGCTCGCCCTGGCCTATATGATGCCTATCATGAGGTTTTACCTTTAATCAAAAAAGATAATATAGAAGAAATATATGATTTTGCTGGTCCAGTATGCGAAACTACTGATATTTTAGCCAAAGAAAGAAAATTACCTAAATTAATCGCTGGTGAAAATATAGCATTTCTTGATTGTGGCGCATATGGAAGCTCGATGTCAAATCAATATAATTGTCGTCCCTTGGTTCCTGAAATTCTAGTTGATGATAAAAATTTTGAAATAATCAGAAAAAGACCAACTTTTGATGAGATGTAAAGATTTTTGATAAAAAAGCCCCTGCAAATCCCTTAATAAAAAGTTGATTTATACCAAATCTCATCTTTAGTTAGAATTTTAATTTTTTTTAAAACTTTTAAAATGGAAATTAGTATTATACCAATTCCCATCTAAAAATAAACAATATGACAAAATATTTTTTAAGATAAAAATTCTTAAAAAATGCAAGTCCTATAACTATAGGACTTAAGGCTTTTTGCAATTTTTAGCCAAAAAGATAAAGTCAGATTGTTTAATTTTTATATGTTTTTTAGGTGGGAATTGGTATTACTTACTTAAAGAATATAGATAGTAATAGCTACAGCGCAGCAAACAAAAGAGAAGAGCCAAAATCGATATAATATTTTATTTTCAGACCATCCTAATTTTTCAAAATGATGGTGGATTGGCGCCATAAGAAATATTTTTTTTCCATAAATTTTGTAAGAAGCAACTTGCAAAATTACAGATAAAGATTCGATTGCAAAAAGAAAAACAATAAAAAGAAAAATAAATTCCTGTTTTATGATTATAGCAATTAAACCAAGAACTGCGCCAATTGACAAGCTTCCAACATCGCCCATGAAAATTTTGGCTGGCTTAAGATTAAAAGTTAAAAAACCAAGAATAGCACCAATTAAAGAAGTGCAAAATGTTATAATTTCTCTAGAATTATCAATGTAAGGTACTTTTATTTTATTGGCTAAAGTTATATCTGAAGCAAAGTAAATCAATATTATTAAAGAAATAAGGCTAAAAATTGCTGGAACCGATAAAAGGCCATCAAGACCATCAGTTAAATTGCTGCCATTGGCAGTGCCAATAATAACAAAACATACAAATAAAATGAAAATCCAATTTGCAATTTGCAAAGAATAGCCATTATTAATAGCAAAAAAAATAGTATTTTGATGATGCATTAAATTTATTTTGCCTAATTGCAGATAAGTTATACAAATAATTATAAATTGTAAAACAAGCTTTATACTACCACGAAAACCTTTGCTATTTTGATAAATTACTTTCATTAAATCATCAATCAATCCTATCGTAGCAAAAGCTACAAAGACGCAAGAAATAATTTTAATGTAGCCGTTAGAAATATCAGCAAAAATTGCCACAGAAATCAAAGTACTTAAAACAATAAAAATACCTCCCATAGTAGGGGTATTTTTCTTTTTCTTTAGATGTAGTTCTGGACCATCAGAGCGAATTGGCTGAAAAAAAGCTTTGCTTGTAGTGAATAAAATATATTTTCTAATAAAAAAGAAAGAGGTAAGATAGGATATAATAATAGATCCAGCTAAATTTAATAAATTAGAAGCAATATATTCTTGTATCATTATTAACCCTCGCCTCTTGCCATTGAAAAAGAATGTCCAATATTTTGCTTTATATTAAGATTATTTGCTACTCCAAAGGCTTCATTAAGATTTCCGAGTGGTTTGGGTGGATTTTGCATTAATTCAGTGTTTTTGATTTGTAAAGCTGGCCCTATTAGTTTTTCGTCAAAAATTTCAAGGATATTTGACTCGAGTGCAGCAGGAAGTCTTGAGCTAGTCATGCTATCAAGAGAAGACTCTTTACCAGTTATAGATCCTTCGAATAAAGCATTTTCAGAAAGTGCACTATCTGCAACGTTACTATCTCCAATTGGCTTGGTTAAACCTTGGCTACCACTAACAGCTGTCACCATTCCACCACCTCTTGGTGATGAAAATTGACCAGTAATAGCGTCGCCGCTTGATATAAAACCTCCTCCAGAAGCTCCACCTCCAGAGTCTTCATCGCTTATTTTAACAAAATCTTCAATCGACATAAATAAATTTTAGTTAAATTAAACCGAAATCCGCCAATAGAAATGGTGTACTTTTTGATGCACGTATCTTTTATAATAGCTAAAATACTATAAGATGATGATATAAATTAATTTTTTATTGATGAATTTGGGTTAAATATTCAATAAACTATTATTTAGAATCAACAGCTGCTATAGCCGCCATATTTAATATTTCATTAATTGATGATCTCATTGTAACAATTTGTACAGATTTTTCAAGTCCATTTAATATTGGCCCTATAACACTACATTCTCCAACTTGCTCTAAAAGTTTAGTGGCAATGCTTGCTGAATGTAGTCCTGGACAGATTAATATATTAGCTGGAGCAGTTAAGCGGCAGAACGGATATTTAGCCATTTTATCCATATCTAACGCTACATCAGCTGTCATTTCTCCATCATATTCAAAGTCAACCTTCATTTCATCAAGAATTTCTACAGCTTTTTTTATTCTTTCAGATTCTGTTTTTAAGGCTGAACCAAAATTTGAAAAAGATAAAAAGGCAATACGAGGTTTATAACCCATTTTACTGACTTTGGCAGCAGTCTGAACTGCTATCTTAGCCAAATGTTCGGATGATGATAGTTCAGAACACGCAGTATCGGAGATAAAGATGGTTTTACCTTTTGATATAACCATAGATATGCCTAATAAGATCTTATTTTTATCATTTTTGACAACTTTCCATATATCTCTTAAGGCCTGACTATAGCCACGAGTAAGACCAGTAACTAGGGCATCTCCATGTCCACAAGCTAACATTGAAGCGCTAAAAATATTACGATCAGTTTTGACCATTCTTGAGCAATCAGAATATAGGATGCCATCTCTTTGTAGTTTTTTGTAGAGATAGTCGGTATATTTATTATTTTCGTCAGAAATGGCAGCATTATATATTTCAATACCATCTTTATTTATATTTGCCTCTTCCATATTGGATATAATTCTATCCTCACGACCAACCAATATAGGAGTACCATAACCGCTATCACGCCACATTGCAGCAACCCTTATTATTTCTGGTTGCTCTCCTTCAGCAAATATAACTTTTTTCGGCGATTTTTGTAGCTGGTTAAATATTAAGCTCATACTATTAACTGTCGGATCTCTGCGAGATTGTAGTTTCGTTTTATAGCTGTCCCAATCTGTTATTGGTTTTTTAGCAACTTTAGAATCTACCGCCGCTTTAGCAACGGCAATTGGAATTGTTGATAGTAATCTTGAATCGAAAGGAGTTGGAATTATATAATTGCGACCGAATTTCATTTCTTTACCGCCATAAGCTTTAATCACTTCTTGTGGAACATGTTCACGAGCTAATTGTGCTAGAGCTTTAGCGGCGGCAATTTTCATTTCTTCATTAATGGTTGAAGCATGAACATCTAAAGCGCCACGAAATATATAAGGAAAACCCATAACATTATTAACTTGATTCTCGTAATCACTTCTACCAGTTGCAATTATAGCGTCATCCCTAACTTGATTAATTTCTTCTGGAAGAATTTCAGGATCAGGATTTGCCATAGCAAAAATAACTGGATTTTTAGCCATTGATTTAACCATTTCTTGAGTAACAGCACCTTTAACTGATAGACCTAAAAAAATGTCACAATTTTTCATCGCATCTTCTAGAGTGCGATCACTTGTATTGGCGGCATGAGCTTCTTTCCATTCATTCATACCATGAGTACGACCTTTATAAATTACACCCTTAGTATCGCAAAGTAAGGCGTTATTATGAGGCAAGCCCATAGCTTTTAGAAGCTCTAAACATGCTATACCAGCAGCACCAGCACCATTAACAACCACCTTAACATCTTCGATTTTTTTATTGGAGATGTGTAAAGCGTTAATAATTCCAGCAGCCGAAATGATAGCCGTGCCATGCTGATCATCATGAAAAACAGGTACATCCATAATTTTACGCAATTCTTTTTCGATGATAAAACATTCTGGAGCTTTTATATCTTCAAGATTGATTCCGCCCCAAGATGGGCCAAGATATTTAACAGCATTGATAAATTCTTGCGGATCTTGAGTTGATACCTCTATATCAACTGAGTCAATATCTGCAAATCTTTTAAATAAAACTGATTTTCCTTCCATTACTGGCTTTGATGCTAAAGCTCCAAGATTTCCTAGCCCAAGAACTGCTGTGCCATTAGAAATGACAGCAACATAATTACCTTTAGCTGTATAATCAAAAACTGTTTCTGGATTTTTAGCAATCTCTAAACAAGGAAAGGCAACTCCAGGAGAGTAGGCTAAAGCAAGTTCGCGCTGAGTATTTAAAGGCTTTGTAGCATGCATAGCAACCTTTCCTGGCTGATTTTGCATGTGAAATTGTAAAGCTTCCGCTTCTTTCGAATTTCTATTAATTTCTTTTTTATTCATAATTTTATTATTTAATCTTAATAACTTTGACTAGAAAGATATTTCAAGAAAAATTAATGTCAAAAGGAGCTTTATATTAAAATAATTTTCAATAACAAATTATACCAATTCCCATCTAAAAAACATATAAAAACTAAACAATATGACTTTATCTTTTTGAGATAAAAATTTCAAAAAATGAGGATGTATATACATAAAACTGAGTCTTTTTAGAGATTTTTAGCCAAAAATATGAAGTTAGAATTTTAATTTTTTTTAAAACTTTTAAAATGGGATTCGGTATTAATCATAACATTTCTCCTATTTTCTTACTTTTTAATATTTCACGAGCTTTGCTATATTTAACATCATGCCAAAATATCAAACAGCCATTACATCCTTTTCCGCAACAGCCTTCAACACCAATCCTTGGAGTTTTGGGACATATTTTATCATCGGCAATTTTTATACTTTCAAAATATATTTTTTTCTTATTGTCATATTTTTCTTTCTTTATTTGACCAGATTCCAAGCGATGGGATAAATTTCTTGATTCAATCTTTAATTTTTCTGATTCAATTCCTAATTTATCTTTTCTAATTAAAGTAAATTCTGGTAATAATTTTTTTAAATCTTCTTTATCAATCAAATGAAATTGATCAGCATTAATCCTGATTTGCGGCCTTACTCCACCATGGACTTTATCGCTAATATCACCAGTTTTGGCACAAATAAATTTATAAATTCTAAGTAAAATTGGCTGCCTTTGATAAGGTGATAAAAATTCTAAAACATCACCCTTTTGTAGCATATTTTTTGCCTCAAAAATTAAATCATCACCCTGCCACTCGACAACGCGACCAGCAAATTCATAAAAAGCTGTAGATCCTGTACTTTCATAATCGTGAGCTAAATTTGTTAAACGACCATCATGAAAAGCTAAACTATAACCACGATTAGCCACGGCATTAATTTCTGCCATATAATTATCACTAGACCAATTTTCTGGATCTTGAAAATAATCATCAATTGCCGCACGATAAACTCTTGCTACTGATCCAGCATAAAATTCTGTTTTATTTCGTCCTTCAACCTTAAAAGAATCAATTCCAGCTTTGATATATTCATCTAATTTTGGCAAAAGACATAAATCTTTAGCATTTAAAATATAAGAACCACTAACATCTTCTTCAAATGGCAGAAGCTGTCCTGGCCTAATTTCTTCTTCTAAGAAAAAGTCAAAAAGATCTTTGTTATCTTCATTTATTTCAATTTCATGCTCTGTATTATCTTTGAGTTTTATTTTTAATTTATATCCCCAACGACAAGAATGGGCACAACTTCCTTGATTAGCACCCCTCTCTGCCAGAAAGTTAGAAAGCAAACAACGACCCGAATATGTCATACACATTGAGCCATGTATAAAAGCCTCAATTTTGATATTTGGACATTTATTACGAATTTCACATAACTCTTCATACGAAACCTCTCGCGCCATCACCACAAGAGATGCACCTTGACTCTGCCAAAAATTAACTGTTAACCACGAACAAACATTGGCCTGAGTTGAAATATGCAATTCTAAATCAGGAAAATTTTGTCGACAAAACTGAAAAACACCGGGATCAGAAACAATTAAACCATCAGGCTTTACTCTTGATACAGTATTAAGAAATTCTGGCAATTTTTCAATATCTTTATTATGAGAAAATAGGTTTAGCGTTAAATAAACTTTTTTACCAAATTTATGAGCATATTCTACCCCCTCAATTACATCATCTAAAGAAAAGGCTGACTTAGTGCGAAGAGACATATCCGGAGTGCCTAAATAAACTGCATCAGCACCATAAAGAATAGCAGTTTTAAGACGAATTAAGTTACCAGCCGGTAACAGCAATTCTGGCTTTTTAAGAGTTTTTGACATATTTACATATTATATTTTTCAACAGCAATATTGGTTTTTTCTATTTTTAATTTTTCTAAAAGCGTTAGAAGATTTATAAATTTAGCTACTGATGCATCTTGATCAGAAACTATCATAACTTTTAAAGATGGATTATTTTTAGCAAGATTTATCAAATCTTGGCGAAAATATTTTTCTTCTTTATATGACTTTTTATCTATTTTCCAGCCTTTATTTTTAGATAAGATATAAATAGTAATATTTTGTTTATCACTAACAATCTTTGTCACATTTTCTTTATCTTTAGGAAGCTCTATTTCAAGAGAATAAAGCGCTGAGTTAACACTTAAAATCAAAAAAACTATTAACATAAAAACAACGTCAAGCAAAGGAGTGAGATCTGGAGCTAATTCTGATAAAATATTTTTACGATTATTAGCAGAGATATTAATCATCTAATTTAATTTTTGCTATTTTAAAAGATTCTAGATTGGCTATTTTTTGTAATTTAGATAAATATTTATCACTTATCCTAAGAAAAATAAAGGTCATAAAAAGTGCTGGAATAGCAATAATCAAGCCATATGCCGTTGTTAACATAGCATTCCACAGACCATCAGCAATCAACGAAGGAACAACTGGTGAATTTTGCAGAGAGATAACTTTAAAAGCTTTTATCATACCAATTACGGTACCCAATAATCCAATCATAGGACTTAGAACAGCAATTATTTTTAATAAATTAAGACCATACTCCAATTCTTCTTTGATTTGTAAAAGCTTAAAAACAATTACCTCATCTCGTAAATCTTTAGTGATCTCTTTATTTTGCTGTAATAAAGCCATAATATTTATAGCATAGACGCTGCTATTTGGGCTTTTTAACCTAGAAAAAAAAATTAACCTTTCAACAATAATAACAATAGCTGTTAGCGAAAAAAAACATAAAGGATAAAATAGAAAGCCGATATTTGCTATTAATTGCATGGTTAATGGTTAACTAATTTTAAATTCAATAGGAACTTCAATCCAACTTTTTACTGCACGACCATCAAAAAATATCGGCTCAAAATTCCATTGACTAACCGCTTCTATTGCTGCCTTATTCAATAAAGGATAAGACGATTTTTTAACAAATTCTATTTTTTCGCTTACACCATCTTCTGAAAGTAAAATACGCAAATAAACCACTCCTTGCTGCCTTAACTTAAGAGCGCGCTTTGGATATTTTGGTAATTGTCTATATCCTTTAGTAGAAAATTTAGAAGAGGTTATTATTTCTTGCTTTGATAAATCTGGTAAAAAATTATCATCTGGCACAAAGTCATTTTCACTTATCTTATTAGAGGATGAGTTATTTTGATGATCTTTTTTTAAGGAAGGATTTTTCTTAGGCGATGAATTAATGAAATTTGATATATTTATAGCTATAGATTGGCCAACTAAATTTGATACTGTTTTATCATCATATAAAATTGCATTATTTATATAATTAAAAAATAAAAAAGCATGTAGCATAATAGCTGCTGCAATTGCTGCAAAGGTTCGTTTATTAAGGTCTTGTGCTAGGAAAATTTGTAACAAAATATATAAATTTATGATTGATAATGAAAATCATTATCAATTTTATATTGACTATATTATACTCGCTATTTTAATTAATAATGAAAATCATTATCATTTTTATTACTAAAAACTTTTAGTCAACTAATAAATTTAAAATTATGAACCGCAATAAATCGTATAAATTTGCATTATTATCAGTTATTATTGGTCAAATAATATCAAATTCATCATTTGCCAATTCCTTAAAAGATGAAGAAAAAAAAGATTATAAAACAACCATCATGGAAAGAGTTATGGTTGTTGGCAGTGATAATAAAAATATCGCTGGTTCAGCGCATTTTATCAATAAAGAAATTTTAAATAACTATTCTTACAAAGATGTTAATCGAATTTTAAAACAAGTTCCCGGAGTTAACATTCAAGAAGAAGATGGCTTTGGGTTAAGACCAAATATCGGACTTCGTGGCGGTCGTAGCGACAGAAGTGCCGATGTAACTTTAATGGAAGATGGAATTTTAATTGCTCCTGCACCCTACTCTGCACCTTCAGCTTATTATTTCCCAAGAGTTGGTCGCATGGAATCTGTTGAAGTTAGAAAAGGTTCTTCAACTATTGAATTCGGCCCCAGAACAACTAGTGGCGCAGTTAACTTAATATCAAATGCAGTTCCAGATAAAAAAAGTTTTGGTGCTACCGCTGCCTATGGAAGCTTTAATACTAACATATTGAATGCTAGATATGGTGACAAAGTCAATAATTTTAGCTATTTAATTGATTTAAGTCACGAAAAATCAAAAGGCTTTAAAAAAATTGATGTGGTAGATAAAGATACTGGATATTCAATTCAAGATGTAATGACTAAAATCAAATATGATAGTGATGAAGATAGTGATATTTATCAATCTATTGAATTAAAATTAGGATATACCAAAGAAGACTCGAATGAAACTTATTTAGGATTGGAAGAATCAGATTTTCGTAATAATCCATATCGTCGCTACGCCGCGACTCAACTTGATAACATGGACTCAAATCATCAGCAATATCAATTAAGGCATTTTATTGACTTTAATGATTTTGACCTTACGACCACAATTTATCGTAATGATTTTGCGCGAAATTGGTATAAATTAGAAACAAAAAATGTCACCAGCTCTTTAGATCAAAATAATCTAACATTAAGAGCCAATAATCGCGACTATTATTCACAAGGAATACAGTCAATCATAGCAAAGAAGTTTGATACAAAGCCTTTGGAGCATAATTTAAAATTAAGCGCAAGATACCATATTGATGCGGAGAATCGTTTTCAAAGAAATGATTCTTATAATCTTGTCAATGGTGTGATGAATTTAAATTCTAAGGGCGTTGACGGACTTGCTGGAAATCAACAATTAAAATCATCGGCAATCGCTTTATTTGTTAACGACAACATTAAATATAATAAATTTACATTAACTCCTGGCTTACGATATGAGAATATTGATTTAAAAAAAACAGATTATAATTCTTCTGCAAAAAATAACAAAAACAATGTAGAAGTTATTATCCCTGCTCTTGGCTCAACTTATCAGATTAACGATAGTATCGCAACTTTTGCCAGCATACATAAAGGATTTGCCCCTCCAACGCCGGGATCTGATAATAAAAAAGAAGAAAAAAGTACTAATTACGAATTAGGTCTACGATATAACAATAAATCCCTCAAATCTTCTATTGTTGGTTTTTTCAATAAATATGATAATCTTTTAGGAGAATGCACCGCATCTTCTGGTAATGGTAGCTGCGAAATTGGCGATCAATTCAATGGAGGTAGGGTTGATGTCAAAGGCTTAGAACTTGAATTATCTTACAATTTCTTAGAATCATATAATAGCAAATATCAACTACCTCTAACATTTAATTATAGCTATACTGATGCCAGATTCAAAAATAATTTTACAAGTGATTTTAGCGAATGGGGATCAGTAGAAAAAGGATATCAATTACCATATATTGCCAAAAACCAATTTTACATTAATTTTGGCTTAATAACTCCAAAATGGAAATTTAATATTAATGGTAAATATATGGGCAAAATGCGCAGTAAAGCAGGCTCTGGATCTATAGCTGAGAATCAACTAATTAATCGTAATTTTATTGTTGATTTAGCTAGTGAAGTTGAGATTTACAAAAATACTAGATTATTTTTTAATATTGATAATTTATTTGATAAAACTTACATCGCTTCACGTAGTCCAGACAGAGCTAGACCAGGAAAGCCTTTTTCTTTTTTAACCGGAGCTAAATATAGCTTCTAAATATATTATCAAATTATTTTAAGAGAAATCCTAGACCTTATTAACTCTTGCATAAATTATACCAATTCTCATCTAAAAATGAACAATATGACAAAATATTTTTTGAGATAAAAATTGTAAAAAATGAGGCTGTATACCATTCAACTTGAAGCTTTTCTCCGCCGATTTAATGATAAAATAGTTGTTAAAACTGTTTTATTTGATTAAATCTCAAGCCAAAAA